>DASXMC010000060.1:0-5873 GCA_036495885.1 Allostellaceae bacterium
CCGGGGTTGCTGCGCGCCGCTGCCCGCGGGCGTGAGCATCACCGCCATCGCCTGGCGGCGCCGAGCGAGGATCTGGGGGCCGTCC
Organism: Allostellaceae bacterium; assembly: GCA_036495885.1. Classification (GTDB taxonomy): domain Bacteria; phylum Pseudomonadota; class Alphaproteobacteria; order ATCC43930; family CGMCC-115725; genus AP-15. The sequence continues at coordinate 86 of DASXMC010000060.1, forward strand.
TGCGAGCGTTGGATTGCTTTGTCGCCGACGAATCCGCGCCCGGATTGATAAACGGGGTTGCTGCCGACGCAGCCAGGCTCGCTTTTGTATTTTCCGGCAACGGCGCTCAGTATCCCGGCATGGGGCGCGCGGCGCTGCGCGCCAGTGCCGATTTTCGCGCCGCCGTGGCCGAGGTCGACAGCATCCTGCGACCCGATCTCGGTTGGTCGGTTACCGAACGGATCGAAAGCGGCATCGATGCAGCGGGCGTCGCGCGCGCCGACGCGGCGCAGCCGGTGCTATTTGCGGTTCAGGTCGGGATCGTCGGCGCATTGCGGGCCGCCGGGATCGTCGCTGAAGGCCACCTCGGACACAGCGTCGGGGAAATTGCTGCGGCCTGGGCCGCCGGCGCGTTGTCGCTCGCCGAGGCAGCACGTGTCGTTGTCGCGCGCAGCCGCTCCCAGCAGCGGACCACGGGGATGGGCCGAATGGCGGCGCTGGCTCTGGGCCGTGAGGCGGCACAGGAATTTCTCGAAGAGATCGGCAGCGCTGCGGAGATTGCGGCGCTCAATGCCACGCGCTCGGTGACCGTTTCGGGGAGCCCGGATGAGATTGGCCACCTCGCTGCGCAAGCGCGTGAGCGTGGGCTCTGGTGCCGCCCGCTCGATCTCGATTTTGCTTTTCACTCGCGGGCAATGGAGCCAGTGCGTGATGAGCTGCGGGCGAGCCTCGCCGGCCTTTCGTCGCGCCCGCCATCGGCAAGGCTCGCCTCGACGGTGAGCGGAGCCGTCGTCGAAAGCGACCAGCTCGATGTCGAGCATTGGTGGCGGAACATTCGCGATCCGGTACGCTTTGCGGAAGCGACAGCGGCCTTGATCGCCGAGGGGTTCCGCGTCTTCGTCGAGATCGGACCGGGTCCGATCCTCCACTCCTACCTGACCGAAGCTTTGCGGGCCGCCGGTGCCGAGGGCTGCGTGTTGGCGAGCTTGACACGCACTGACGGCGATGACGATCCGTTCCGCATGATCGCGGGGCGGTGCTACGTTGCCGGATGCGATTTGCCGAAATCGCCGTTTTTCAACGGCGATTTCAATCCGCGCGGGCTGCCGCTTTACCCGTGGGAGCGCCAACGCTACTGGCTCGGCAAAACGGTCGAGGCTGCCGATTTTGAGGACCCGCCTTTTGACCATCCTTTGCTCGGCTTTCGTCAGCGCGGCCACCCGCCCAACTGGCTAAACCATCTTGACGCGAAGGTACTGCCGTGGATTGGCGACCACTCGGTTGACGGGGCCGCGGTCTTTCCGGCCGCCGCGGTTGTCGAAACAGCCCTTGCCGCTGCCCGATGGAAATGGCCGCAGGCCACGATCCTCGAACTGACCGATGTCGAGATCCGGCGCCCGATCGCGTTCGAACCAGGCCGCATGCGCGAAATGCGGATGGCTCTGACGTCCGAGGAAGGCGATTGGGAACTGCTCAGCCGGCCGCGGCTGTCAAGCGAGCCGCTGAACCTTCACGCGGTCGGGCGGATTGCCGCGGCCAATTGCGGTTTGGCCGACATGCGCTCGGGCGATACTACCGCGATCGACCGCGTGGACGTCGGCACCCTTTATCGGTTGGCCGCGCGAATGGGTCTCCATTATGGCGCCCGTTTCCGCACCGTCGAGCGCGTCGACGTGTTCGGCCCCGACCGGGCGGTGGTTCACCTCGACCCGGTGGCAATCGGTGAGCCGCTCTCGGAATATCTGCTGCATCCGGCTCTGTTGGATGGCGCGCTGCAGGGGCTTCTGGCGCTCCTGGCAAAGAGCGGACATCAGGCGACAGAAGAGAGCTTCTTGCCGTGGCGTTTTGCGCGGGTCCGGCTGGCCGCGCCATTTGCACGAACCATCCGGTACGCCCGGGTACAGCTGACCCGGATCGGCGTCAAATCTGCCTCGGCCGATCTGATGCTCTACGACGACGCCGATAACCCCGTTGCCGAAGTAACCGGCTGCTGGTTTCAGCGCGTCGAATTGCACCGCCGTGGCGCGGCCAAGGAACGGTTGTTTTACGTTGATCTGGTTCCCGTCCCCTTGGTCGAGGGCGAGGCTCCGGCAGTACTGACGGCGGCCCGGATCCGGCTAGCGCGGCTTGCCCGATCACAGATGCGAGATCCCAAATGGCGCGAAACCCAGTCTCTGCTCGAAGCGATGATCGCCGCCGCCGCCGTCCGGCTGTGGCAAACGCAGGGCATTCCCGGTCGCCGCTTTACTGTCCGAGAACTGGTCGGCGAGGGACGGATTGCCCCGGCAGCGGCGGCGTTCGCCGAATGTCTGTTGCAGGCGGTCCAGTCGGTCGGCGGAGCGCTGAAAGCCGATGGAGAATGGCAGGTCGAAGCGGAAACCGATCTGCCCGATGCGGCGGAGATATGGCGGCTGCTGCTCGCCGACAATCCGCAGCTCGTGGGCGAGCTGGCCCTTCTCGGCGCAGCTTTTGACAAGTTTCCCGACATTCTCACGCACGGACCGGCGGGGCCGCAGTCTTCCTTGGCCGAATATTTGTTGCAGGCATCGCCGACCACCGCCGCCGGTCTCGATTTCCTCAGCAAGACTCTCGGGTCGATCGCCCTGCAATGGCCGGTCGATCGGCCTTTGCGAATTCTCGAAATCGGTGCCGATGGCTACGCCACTCGGCGACTCATGCTCGGTTTGGCGCAATTCGCTTGCCCGGTTAACTATGTTGCAACGAGCTGCGGCCCCGAGCTGATCAATCGGCTCGAGGCGGTGACAAGCCCGTTTGCCGGCGCTGCCGCATGTCAATGGACGCCTGGCGATGAGGGCGCCGCGATCGAACTCATAGGCAATACGCGTTTTGATATAGTCGTGGCGGTTCATGCTTGTGCGCGTATAAAGCTGGACGTCGCGTCATTGGCACGATTGCGCGAACTGATCCGGCCGGGCGGGCTTTTTCTCGCCGTTGAACCGCAGCCCAATGTGGTTTGGGACATTGTTTTCGGCCAGAGCGCCGAGTGGTGGTTGAACGATAATTCGGACGTCGATGTTTCGCCGCTGCAGACGCCGGAGCAATGGCGGGCCGAGCTTGCCACCGCGGGGTTTCGCGGCGCCAGCGTTGCCTCCTTGACCACCGGACCTTGGCCCGCCGCGGCGATTTGGGCCAGCGTGCCGGCTCGCGCCGAACCTGCAACACCCGACCCCGTGCCGCCCCCTTGTGCGCTTGTCGTGATCGGCGACGATTACCTGCTGCGCGGGGCGCTGCTCGACCGGCTTGAGGCGGCAGGTCATCATGCTTGTGCGGCCGAAGCAAGCGATTGGCCGGCCGCATTGAGTGAGATGATGGGCGAAGAGGACGATTCGAGCGGTATCGTCTTCATCGCCGGCGGGAAGGAAGACGCCGCGGGCCGGCAGATCGAAACGCTGGCGCAGGTCGCTCATACCGCGGCGGAACGCAACGCTTCTCTGTGGGTGGTGACGAGGGGTGCGCAGCAGCCGGCCGCAAGCGACCGCCAGGCCGGGCTTGCCGGAGGGGTATGGGGCTTCGTGCGCGTCCTCGCCAACGAGCTGCCTCGGTTGTCGTGGCACCTGATCGACATCGCCTCAGCTGGTGATGTCAATTTGCATGCCGGGCGAATTGCCGACGAGATCGCGGCGGCGTCGCCCGAAACCGAGATCGTATGGACGGCCGATGTGCGCCATGTCCCCCGTCTGCGGCCCGGCCTGCCGCCTGTCCCGGCGCCGCGAGAGCGGCCGCTGACATTGACCGCCGGCGCCAAGGGCGGGCTTCAGTCCTTGGGATGGTCGGCGAGCCCCACTCGCGCGCCCGGGCCGGGCGAAGTCGAAATCGAGGTGCGCGCTGCGGGGCTGAATTTTCGCGACGTCATGTGGGCGATGGGCCTCCTGCCGGAAGAGGCGCTGGTCGATGGTTTTGCGGGGCCGAGTTTCGGGCTCGAATGTGCCGGGTTCATCACCGCCATCGGTCCCGACGTCGAGGATATGACAGTCGGCGACCGGGTCATGGCCTTTGCGCCCGCCGCACTGGGCACCCGCGTTCTGACCATTGCCAAGGCGGTGGCTCCCATCCCCGCAGAGCTTGATTTCGCTTCGGCGGCGACGTTGCCGGTCGCTTTTGTAACCGTCGTCTATGCACTGGGCCATCTGGCGCAGCTCAGCCCCGGTGAATGGGTGCTGATCCACGCTGCCTCTGGCGGGGTCGGGCTCGCCGCGATCCAATACGCGAAACATCGTGGTGCGACCGTCATCGCTACCGCCGGCTCCCCGATAAAGCGCAGCTTTCTGCGCCTCGCAGGGGCGGATCATGTCCTCGATTCGCGCGATCCCGGCTTCGCCGATAGAGCGCGCGAGATCACCCGAGGGGATGGGGTCGATGTCGTCCTGAACTCGTTGAGCGGTGAGGCGATGGAGCGCAGCCTCGAAGTGCTGAAGCCGTTCGGCCGTTTCCTCGAACTCGGCAAACGCGACTTTTATGTCAATCGCCGCCTGCATATGAGGCCGCTTCGGCAGAATGTGTCCTATTTCGCGCTCGACGTCGATCAGCTGCCCCGGCATCGCCCGGCGCTTGCCCGGTCGTTGCTGCGGGAAGTTACGATGTTGCTCAAAGCGGGCGCGATCCGGCCCTTGGCACACCGCTCGTTTCTGTATTCAGAGGTCGAAGACGCTTTTCGCCTGATGCAGGCATCCGGCCATATCGGCAAGTTGGTGCTAATCCCCGACCCCGACGGCGAGTTGCACGCGCGCGAGCCTGCCGAATTTACGCTCCGCGGCGATGGAACCTATCTCGTCACCGGCGGGATCGACGGGTTCGGGTTTGCCGCGGCGCGCTGGCTCGCCGAACACGGGGCGGGCGCGCTGGCGCTGATCGGTCGGCGCGGTGGGCAGACGCCGGGCTGCGAAGAGAGGGTTGCTGAACTGCGGGCGATGGGCGCCGATGTCCAGATTTATCGCGCCGATGTCGGCGACCGAACTTCGCTGGCGACGGTTCTGGAGGAAATCCGAGCGGCGTTGCCGCCGTTGCGGGGCGTCGTCCACGCCGCTTCGGCGATCGATGATCGCTTGACCGCCGACATCGAGGTGGCCGGGATCGATGCCGTGGTCCGTCCCAAGCTCGAGGGTGCGCTAGCGCTCAACGAGCTGACCCGCGACGACCCGATTGAACTGTTTGTGCTGTTTTCGTCGGCGACGACTTTGCTCGGCGCTCCGGGACAGGGCGCTTATGTCGCGGCCAATGTGGCGCTTGAGGCATTGGCACGACACCGGCATGCCGAGGGTCGGCCGGCATTGGCAGTGGCCTGGGGACCGATCGAAGACGCCGGCTATTTGGCCGAGCGGCCGGAAATGCGCGAGGCGTTAGCGCGCCGGCTGGGTGCGGTCCCGATCCCGGTGGCGCAAGCATTGGCAGCACTGCCCGAGATGCTCGCCAGCGGGTTGCCGGTGGTCGCCTTCGCCGCCACGAATTGGGGTGCAGCGCGTAGCTTCTTGCCGGTACTTGCGACGCCGCTGTTTTCCGATCTCCGTTCCAACAGCGATGTTTCAGGAAGCGACGAGGCTGTTGTCGAAAGACTTCGTCGCCTCGACCCGGTCGCGGCGCAGGCGCTGTTGCAGAGCGTCGTCGGCGAGGAGGCGGGACGCATCTTGCGACTGTCGGCCTGCGGGGTCGACCCGATGCGTCCGCTGTCGGAACTGGGGATGGATTCGCTGATGGCGGTTGAGCTGCGTTTGGCGCTCGAAAGCCGGTTGCAACTCGAGTTGCCGCTGATGGCGTTAGCCGAAGGGACAAGCGTCGCCTCGATTGCGGCGCG
>DASXMC010000061.1:0-4808 GCA_036495885.1 Allostellaceae bacterium
GAGGTCGAGGAGGAGATCCTGCCGGTAGGGGCGATCGATCCCGACGATGTCCATACGGCGGGGATCTTTGTGCACCGGATCGTCAAAATTCCGCCGCCGCCCGAGGGATGGTGGCCGCAACCGCCAGCGAGTATTGCGCGATGAGCGAGAGAACAAAAGGATTGAGCCGCCAGCAGATGTGCGACCGGCTGGCGATGGAATTCGGCGACGGGTGGATCGTCAATCTCGGTATCGGCATTCCGACCCTGTGCTCGAATTGCGATTTCGGTGACAGGGAAATCATCTTTCATTCCGAAAACGGCGTGATCGGCTACGGCCCGCTCGCGCCAAACGGCAGGGAGGATCTGCACCTCGTCAATGCTGGCGGCCAGCATGTGACCTTGCAGCCGGGGGCAGCAATCGTCCATCACGCCGATTCATTCGCGCTGATCCGCAGCGGGCGGATCGACGTGACCGTGCTCGGCGCCTATGAGGTCGCCGAAAACGGCGATTTTGCCAATTGGAAGATGGCCGGGCAGCAGGGCGGCGGCATCGGCGGGGCAATGGATCTGGCGGCCTGCGCCAAGCACGTCTTTGTCGCGATGGAGCACCAGACGCGCAACGGCGCGCCCCGCCTCGTCGAACGGTGCGCGATCCCGGTGACCGCGCGCGGCGTCGTTAACCTCGTCGCCACCAATTTCGGCTTGTTCGAGATCACGCCCGAGGGGATGGCGCTCAAAGAAATCGCCCCCGGCGTCTCGGTCGACGAAATTCGCGCCGCCACCGGCTGCAACCTCATCGTCCCGGCTGACGTGCCGCCGGTGCGGATGGTAGGGTAAGGTGGACAATGCAGGCGATTATGAAGAGCCAAAGATGATGGATCCGAAGAGAGAGCGCTTGTTAATGGAGAAGATTCGACACCTTCCTCCTCATCGGGTTGCAGAAGTCGAAGACTTCGTGGATTTCTTGCGCGCTCGCGGAGAAGAGAAACGGCTGGTGGACGCAGCGTCACGGCTATCGGAACGGTCCCTTCAGGAGGTTTGGGACAATCCGGACGACGCCGAGTATGATCGGTTGTAAGTTCGGCGACCTTGTCCTCGTTCCCTTTCCATTCACAGATCAGACGACCAGCAAAAGGCGTCCTGCAGTCGTCATTTCGAGCGCGAATTATCATCGCGAGCGGCCCGATTATATAATCATGGCCGTGACTAGCCGGACGAGAATCTTGCCCACGATTGGCGAAGTTATCGTCAGGGATTGGCGAAGAGCGGGTTTGTTGAAGCCGTCTGTAATGAAGCCAGTGATAGCAACTATTGTACATAGCTTGGTTCTACGGCAACTCGGTAGCCTGATGCCCGATGATCAGTCCGCTCTAAGAACCGCAATTTCCGATATCCTAGGCTGATTCACGAGCGGCATGTCTTTGGAGAAAGCGTAGGGCGGATGCAATCCGCCATTTTGGCGAGTGGCAACGCTAATCCCCTTCGCCAGACGTAAGGCGAGTGATGGAGTTAGCGGTCGAATGGTACGGTGCGCACGGAAGCTCGATTGCATCCGCACTACAGCTGCCTGCCGCAGATCAGAACCGCTCCATGTACTCCCGTCGATTTGAGGAGATCAGTGATCGGCGAAAGCGACAATCGTCGACCTGTCAACTGATTTTGGCCTCGATGGCCGATCTGTAATCAGAGGAGGAACCAATGAATATGAGAACGTTGCTGATATCGCTGGCGACGCTCTGGACAAGCGCCATGATCGTGTCCGGCGCGACGGCGGCGGCGCGTTCAGAAGGATTGATTCCCGAGATGCGCATCGAAGTTTCGGCGGCCCCCAAACGCTTCGATCTGATGGAGGTGGACGCCGCTCGGCGCCGCCTGCTCGCAGCGCACAGCCAGCAGGGTACTCTCGCAGTCATCGATCTTGCCGCCGACAAGCTCGAACGCGAGGTGCCGGTTGGCCAGTCTTCAGGGGTCGCAATCGACCCGCAGGACGGCAAATACTTCGTCGGCACCACCCAGGGTGTGGCCGTCATCGACCGCGACACACTTGCAAAGACCGGATTCATTTCGACCCCGGGCCCGGCGGATGCCGTCATCTTCGATCCGCAGAATGACCGCCTCTATGTCGGGCATGATGACGACGGTGAACTGTGGGTAGTCGACCCGCGCCAAGACAAGATCACCGGGCGGATCGCGATCCCCGGCGCGCCGGAAATGATGGCGGTCGATCCGCAGTTGCACCGCCTCTATCTCAATATCAAGCCGAACAACGAAGTCGTTGCGATCGACCCCGGCGTTGGCAAGATCGTCGCGCATTGGTCGACCTTGCCGACCAGCTTGCCGCACGGGCTCGCTCTCGACCTGCCGCACCGGCGTCTGTTTGTCGCCGGGCACAGTCGCACGATCTCTGTGTTCGCACTGCCCATGGGCAAGTCGGTCGCCGGCATCGATATCGGACCCGGCCAGGTGGACCAGATCGCATTCGATGCGGGCGCCCGGCGGTTGTACTGTCCGAGCAGCGGGCGGCTCGTGACTGTCGCTGTCGCCTCGGATACCGTCCTCGGTTCGGTGGCGATTCCGCAGGGTACGCACTCGGTGGCGGTCGACCCGCTCACACATCGGGTCTGGATTGCCTACGCGGACAAGGATCACAGCTATGTGCAGGCGTTTGCGCCCGTCACTGCCGAGGAATGACCGCCGCCAACCGTGCCCCCGATTGTGTTTGTCGCCACGATGACGGCTTGTGGCGGGTGCGGAACATCAAATCGGCCGCCGATAGAAGCCGAAACCGCGTAGGGCGGATGCAATCCGCCAAGTGGCGATTGCCGGCGCCGATCCGCTGGGCGAGCGATGCCGAGGGCGGTGGGACGCGGGCTGCGCGCAGGGAAGGTGGGTCGCATCGGCCCTTGAGCGGTCTTCGGCGCATCATGCCGGGAGCGGCGAGGTTAAGGAGGAAGAGATGGCGATGCAGCGGGTGTTGATTACCGGGGCGGGTGGCGGAATCGGGCGGGCGCTACGCGAGACGTTGCGGGGGGTCTATCCGATCTTACGGCTCTCCGATCGAGCAGCGCTGGCGCCTGCGCGCGACGGCGAAGAGGTCGATCAGACCGAGATCGCCGACATGGAAGCGGTCCGGCGCATGGTCGAGGGTGTCGACGGAATCGTCCATCTCGGCGGGAATTCCGGCGAGGCGGAGTGGCCGGTGATCCTGCAGTCGAACATTGTCGGCGTCTACAATGTCTTCGAGGCGGCGCGGGCGGCAGGCGTCGAGCGCATCGTCATGGCCACCAGCAATCACGCGGTCGGGTTCTATCCCCGCTCGCAGACGATCGACCACCGCGTGGTGCCGCGCCCGGACACTCGCTACGGTGTCAGCAAGGCGTTCTCCGAGGCGCTTGCCAGCCTCTACGCCGACAAGCATGGGATCGGTTTTTTGTGCGTGCGGATCGGCAATTTCGGGACGCAGCCGATCGACAAAAGGCGGCTTTCGATCTGGATCAGCCCACGCGACCTGACCCAACTCGTGCGCATCGGCCTCGAACACCCCGACATCCGCTTCGAGATCGTCTACGGGGTCTCGAACAACCGGCGTTCATGGTACGACAATTCCAACGCCTATCGCCTTGGCTATCGGCCGCAGGACGATTCCGAGACTTATGCCGAAGCGGTATTGGCGGCCGAGCCTCCAGACGCCGATCCGATCGCCGAGCGCTATCAGGGCGGCACCTTTTGCGCCGCCGAATTCACCGCGACGGCGCCGCCCGACTGACAATTGGAACGGCGAGGGCGGTGGAACGGCGAGGGCGGTGGAACGGCGGGGGTGGCTCAGCGCTTTGACAAGGCTTCGGCACCGCGCCGCTGGCCGAGCTTTACTACGATTTCGACCCGGGTGCCGGCGATTTCGGCTTCGAACTCAGCCATATATGCGCGTCGAGATCGGTGAAATTATTGATTGCTGATCTGTGACAATGTCGGGCCGACGAGCACCGATGCCTGTCCTGTATCCAGGATGGGGAGTGCTGACGAGATGATCGAGATGTCGACCCTGCTTTGCACCTGGCCTGGGTTATCCGTAATCGGAGAGGCCTTATATTCGCGCAAGTACCCTCCCCCCGATCCCTCGGCTGTTACTTGGGCCTCCAGGGTCGGTGCACAGCAGGCTGCAGCAGTCGCCGTCCCAAAGACAAGGTCGACATGGCCGATGCTCACCCCGTAAAATTGCATGTTTATCTGCGTCTGGCTCGATGTGCTGCCGGCGGCCATGCTCACAGTCGCCGCTTCGATCGAGGCGCCCCCTCCGCCGCCATTGACCCCGATTTGGGTCGAACCGTTCGCGTCGGTCAACGAACCGTTTGCGGCCGAGGCCGTCCCTTGCACAGAAGCGTAGTTCAAACTGGACTGCTGTAGGAACGGTTGAGCAGTCATCGGAGTGCCCGCGTTCGCCAGCGTGCTTGTCGAGGCAGATGTCTGAGGTGCGGCACCGACCGCGAACGCCTGGACGCTGCTCACAGCAGCGGCCGTCCCAGCCGAGACCCGGTCCATTTGTGTTTCGGTTAAGACGGTGGGTCCGCCAGATCTTTGAAATTCGGCCTCTTCGCAGCCCGATAGCACGGCGGCCGCGGCAATCATCACCGCGCAGCCCCAACAAGTGCCGATTATCTTGCGTGTTCCTCTCCAACGGGGCCTCGTCGAAACACCAGCCACGCCGTTGCTGGCCGCCGGGATGAACGGTACCGAATGGTTATCCGCAATACACGAAAATCTTCCGCTATCTCAACCAAGCGGGGATATGTTCAATTGGCTACGGGGAAGCAAGCCAAATTTGAGGGG
>DASXMC010000062.1:0-13918 GCA_036495885.1 Allostellaceae bacterium
CCAGGAGGTGCCCGACATGATCAATGCGGATCTCGCCGGCAAGGCGGTGCTGGTAACCGGTGCCGCCTCGGGTATCGGGCTCGCGGCGGCCGAGCACTTTTCGCGCTGCGGTGCCACAGTGGCGCTCAACCATTTGCCGGACGACCCGCGCGGGCCGGCGGCGGTCGAACGGCTCAAAAGCGAAGGCCGGCGAATCCTTGGCGCGCCCGGCGACGTGTCGCGCGCGGGCGAGGCCGAGCGTATGGTCAAAAGTGCAATCGATGCGCTCGGGCGTCTCGACTTTCTGGTCAATAATGCCGGCACCCCAGCGACACCAACCCCGATCCCGTTTTCCGATCTCGATGCGCTCAGCGAGGATTTCTGGGGCACCATCCTGACGACCAATCTGATTGGCCCGTTCCGTTGCGCCCATGCCGCCGCGCCGGCGCTGAAGGCCGCCCGGGGTGCGATCTGCAATACCGCCTCGATCGCCGGAGTGATGGGCTCGGGCAGCAGCATCCCCTATGCGACGAGCAAGGCCGGCCTGATCAATCTGACGCGCAGCCTCGCCCGTACTCTCGCCCCGGAGGTCAGGGTCAACGCGGTCGCACCCGGCTTTGTCGACAGCCCGTGGAACAAGGACTGGCCGTCCGAACGCAAGCAAACCTCGATCGAGCGCACGCCTCTGAAGCGTGCCTGCCGCCCCGAAGATATCGCTGAAACTATCTTTTTTCTGTGCGCCGGAGCGGCGATGATCACCGGGCAGACCGTGATCGTCGATGGCGGGCTGACGCTCTAGAGCGCCGCGCGGCAGCTTGGGAGGAAGCGAGGATGAGCGAACGAGCAGCGATGAATGGCGCCCAATGGCTGGCCCGGGCGCTGGCCGGCGCTGGCATGACGCATGTGTTTTTTGTCGAGTCGGTGTTGCGTCGCACCTTGCTCGAATTCGACGATCTCGGCGTCACCCGCGTTCTCGCCCACTCCGAGAAGGCTGCGGCCTACATGGCCGACGGCTACGCCCGCATCGCCGGCAAGCCCGGGGTGTGCATGGCGCAGTCGGTGGGCGCGGCCAACCTCGCTTCGGGCTTGCAGGACGCCTGGCTCGGCCACAGCCCGGTCGTTGCCTTGACCGGACGCAAGGAGCCGTCGTTCCAGCATCGCAACAGCTATCAGGAGATCCCGCACGCGCCGCTCTTTGCCGCGGTCACCAAATTTTCCGCACCGGTCGATTCCACCGCGGAGTTGCCGCGGCTGTTGCGCCACGCTTGGCGGGCCGCGCTCGCCGACCCGCCGCGGCCTACTCACCTCGATTTCTGCGGGCTGCAGGGCGATGTGATCGAGCTCGGCCAGACCGCCGAGCCGCCGGTTATCGATCCGGAAGATCGCCGCATCCCGGCGCATCGCCCGACCGCTGACCCGAAGGATATCGAACGCGCTGCCGCGGCGCTGAAAGCTGCGGGCCGGATCGTCATCGTCGCCGGCGAGGGCGCGGCGGCGTCGCTGGCCGGGCCTGAGCTATTGGCATTGGCCGAGGCATTGGCGGCGCCGATCGCAACTTCGCTCGGCGCCCGCGGCATCGTCCCGACGCGGCATCCGCTCCATATCGGGGTCCCCGGCAGTTATTCGGCGCCGCCGACCAATCGCATCGTCCATTCGGCGGATCTGGTGCTGTATGTCGGGTGCGATACCGGCGATCAGGTCACGCTGAATTGGACGATCCCGCCGCTTGCCACCAAAATCGTGCAAGTTGATGCCGATCCGCTCGAAATCGGGCGCAGCTATCCCAACACAGTGGGGGTGGTCGGCGACCCGAAGGCGACGCTTGCCCGTCTCGCAGACGCGGCCGGCCGGCCGGCGCGCGACCGCGGCTTTGCCGAGGAGGCGGCGCGGATCATGGCCGATTGGCGCGCGACAATGGCCCCGCTCGTCAATGACGACAAGGCACCCATCCGGGTCGAGAGGCTTTGCGCCGAGCTAAGCACGGCGCTGCCGGCGGACGGCATCCTGGTCGCCGATACCGGCTATTCCGGCATCTGGACCGGGACAATGGTCGAGTTCAACGGCGCCGGCCAGACCTATTTGCGCGCCGCCGGATCGCTCGGCTGGGCATTCCCGGCCTCTCTCGGCGCGCAATGCGCCGCAGCGGCCCGCAAGGTGCTGTGTTTCACCGGCGACGGCGGCTTCTACTACCATCTGGCCGAACTCGAATCGGCTAGGCGTTGTCGGATTCCCGTCACCGTCGTCGTCAACAACAATTCGGGCTTTGGACAAAATCTGACCGGTGTGCGGCGCATTGCCGGCAATCGCCCGGGACGCGGCGAAGCGCTCGTGCGCTTTGGCCCGACCGACTTTGCCGCGGTCGCGCGCAGTTTCGGCGTGCGCGGCATTCGGGTCGAGCGGCCAGCCGAGATCGCACCTGCGCTAAGCGAGGCGCTCACCGCCGCTGAGCCGGTCGTCGTCGATGTCGTGACTGACCTCGAACCCCGCGCGCCCGAGCCCTGGGCCGCGCCGCGGCCTTGAATTTCGTGCTCGGAGCGCCGTCCCCTGCGTCACGGCCGCCGGATCAGCCGCCAATGGCAAACGAACGGATCCTGTCGAATATCGGATCGATCTGGGCCCGGTAGACGGGATTGACCGAGCGCGCGAGCCACAGTTGCTCAAGATCGATCGTACGCGACTCCGGATATTGTTCACGGAACCCGGCGGCCGCACGCGCAGCCTCATTCTTGCGCCCGAGCAGGTGCAGGCCCGCGGCCAAAAACAATCCTGCAGCACCATAGCTCGGGTTGCGCTCTAGGGATTTTTGCAACAACCTCGTCGCTGCCTCGGTTCTTCCGGGGAGCAACTGGGCAAATCCAGCGAAAAAGAAAAAGATGCTGTGACCTCGATCGCTCTGATTACGACGCATAGCCCGTTCAACTGCTGGCAGAGTATCTTCGGCGCGGCCGAGAAACGCGGAATTATACCCTGCGAACGCGTGGGCGCTCGCCAGCTCAGGGTCCATCGTAAGCGCTTGAGCAAAGTTAGCCGATGCTTCTCCGAGCTGACCGGCGGCAGAGTAAAGCATGCCGCGAACGCATCTTGCTCCCGCGTCTCTAGGCGCGAATTCCGAGGCTATCTCGAGCGCTTCACGCCCGAGGTCGAATGCAAACGCGACAGCGCGCGTCTCGCCCCACCAGGGTTGACTGACGAGAAACTGGCAAGTTTTCGCCAGACCCGCGAGCGCCTCCGTGTTGCGTGGGTCACGAGCAAGTGCAGCGAGGAACCATTGTTGTGCCTCAGCGCTGGGTTCCGACCGCAGCGCTCCCTTAAGGGCAGTCGCCGCGCGGGAGAGACATTCGTCCACATCGGGTGCGACATCAATGAGGGTGCGGCGGCAAGCCGCCTGGAGGAGCAGGATGTGAAGGTCTCGAGAAATCCGTCGAGTAATTTCGATTTGGATAGACGCGAGATCTTCGGGACTGAACTCATATCGACATGCCCAGCCGTGCCCAATGCATGCGTCCCTGATCTGCAGATCGAGTCCTAACATCCCAGTATGGCCGTGCTGAACGCTCCCAGTGATCACGCAGTCGATCTCAGGCTCGACAGCTCGGGAGAGGCTGCGGGGGCGCCCGCGCTCGGTCACTAAGCGCACGAAGGAGAGCCCGCGGCCACCGTGAAGGAGATCGGTAACGAGATCGTCGGTGAAGGCGTCGAGCAGATATTGCCGATCGGGATCACCAGTCAAATTACACAGAGGTGCAACGGCGACCGCAATGGGGCAACGGGCAGCCCCATCGTGGCTTAGGCCGCGTCGTCATTGCGCTGCCTGCCTAGGAGATCATGAAGTCTCAATTCGCTAACTCCGGAGCGATAGTGAATTTACTACGACGCTTTTGTTATAATTCTGTAATATGCAGGACTTTATTACAGTCTCCGAAGAAGCTGGGCCGCGTTTCAGAGAACGCGCGCTCGCTATTCCACTTAATCGTCCCGGCAGGCGGTCAGCCGCCAATGCCGAGCGAGCGGATCCTGTCGAAGATCGGGTCGATCTGGGCCCGGTAGATGGGGTTGATCGAGCGCGCGAGCCACAATTGCTCATAATCGTTCGCGCGCGACTCCGGAAATTGTTCGCGGAACGCAGTGGCCGCACGTGACGCCTCGTTCTTCCGCCCCAACAGCAATAGCGCCCCGATCATAAAGAGCTGCGCGGTGCCGTAAGACGGATTGAGTTCCAAGGATTTGCGCAGCAAGCCGAGCGCCGCCTCGGCGCGGTCGAGCAGCAACTCGGCAAATCCCCCGTAAAAGAGGAAAACGCTTTGGCGCCGATCCGTTCGATCGAGCCGCATAGCCCGTTCCGCGGCAGGCAGCGTCTCCTCGGCACGACCGAGCAGCGCCGCATTGTAACCGGCGAAACCATGGGCGAGCCCCAGCGCCGGATCCAGCGCTAGCGCTTGCTCGATTGCCTGTCCTGCTTCCTCCAATCGTCCTGCAGCCGAGTGCAGCATACCTTGAATGCATTTCGCCAACGCATGCCCCGGCGCGAGATCGAGCGCGATCGCGACCGCGTCGCGCCCAAGATCCGACAACGCAGCAACCACACGCGGGTCGCCCCACCAAGGATTGCTGACGATATGCTGGCAAGTGAAGGCCAGGCCGGAGAGCGCCTCGACATTGCGACGGTCCTGCGCAAGCGCGCAGAGGAACCAGCGCTGCGCCTCGGCTGTCATCTCGGGAGTGATGCTACCCTTGATCGCGGTGATCGCCCGGGTGAGGCATTCATTGATACTGAACTCGCCAGCCGAGTTCATAACGGCACGGCGGCTTGCCTGCTGGAGCACGAGAAGATGGAGTTCTCGCGAGATCTGCCGGGTAATGTTGGCCTGGAGCGGTCCGAGACGTTCCGGATCGATCTCATACCGGCCCACCCAGCAATATTCTGCAGTCGCGGCGTTGGTGATCTGCATGTTGACTCGGAGCGCCGTCGGGCTACTGCGCTGCGCGCTCCCGGTAACGACATATTCGATTTCCGAATTGGCTTTGCGCGCCGAGATTTCAGGAGGCTGCCCTTCATCTGCGATCAATGCCAGCGCTAGCCCGCGGCCGCAGCGCACTAGATCCGTGACAAGATCGTCGGTAAAGGCTTCCACCACATATTGCTGACGCTCGTCACCAGTCAAATTTCGCAAGGGCGTGACACCGACAGCGATGGTCGGCAACAAGCTGGGCCAACGCAGCCGCCCGAGATCCGGGAGCTCAAAGTCGGGCCGCGCGGACGTCGTGAAGCTCGGATTCAAGCTGTCCCCGGGCGGGCGAGCGGTAGGGCGCATCGTCACCGCAACGGTGCCGCCGGCACGGGCAATCTCATTCGCCAGTGCCTGGGTTTCGGCGTCGGGCGCCACGCCGAGCTCGCGCTTTAGAATTTCGGCGCAGGTGCGATATTGCCGCAGTGCTTCCGGCCGCCGGCCGGCGCGGGCATAGGCGCGGATCAGCGCGCGCTGGCCGATCTCCGAGAGCGCATCGAGCGATGCCAGCCGCCGGGCCGAGCGGATGGCGGCTTCGTGTTCGCCGGCTGCGTCCTGCAATGCCGTCAAGTGCTGCAGGACGCCGCAGATCAGATCGAGCGTGCGATCGCGTTCGCTGGCGAGCCATTCCTGAAACGGCTCCGAATCAATAACGAAATCGGCGAGAAACTCGCCGCGATAGAGCTCCGCTGCGGTTAGCAGCTCGGTACGGTCCTGCGATCGCGAGAGCTGCTCGAAACGATTGACGTCGGTATCGACCTCCTGTAGCCGGCAATTAGCAAACTCGGCAACGAGATAACGTCCTACGTTCTCGCCTAATGCCTTGCGCAACTCGAGAAGGCAGTTGCGCAGACTGTGCCGCGCCTGCTCCGATCCCTGGTATGGCCACAGCAAATCAGAAAGCCGCTCGCGGCTCATCGGACGCCCGGTCTGGGCCGCAAGATAGGCCATCAAGGCACGCGCCTTCCTCGGGAGCTTGCCGAGCCGCCGCTGGTCGTTCTCAATCACGAGAGGTCCAAGAAGCCCGATCACCAGTGTCATCGCCGCTGTCCCAACGTGCTCTGACCAGAGCTATGGTTAATGCCAAAACGCACCATCTTGATCCGCGCGCAAGTCCCCATCAAGGGCAAAGTATGTTGCTCCTCAAGCAAGCGCTATGCGACGGCGCCCCCGCCTTTGATAGATCGCGAGCTTTTCGTCGATCACATCGCAAATGTTTGCAAACCCACGACTTCTCAGAACGGGAAGGAGCTCTTCATAAAATATGATACGTTCGCCGACATCGGCAGGGGCGATGTCCTCCCATAGCTCGATCGGCGTCAGGCTCGGACCCAATGCGGCGGTCTCGTCGATGCCGGCTGCGAGCAGTTCGAGACGCGTGCGCAAGCACTTTTCGCATTTCCCGCAATTGGCCTCAAATCCCGGCTCCGCAGGACAGGGACGCAAGATCGCCAGCGCCGCGGGCCAACTGGCAACATCGCGTACTTTTTCGAGGCGGGAAAAGCGCGCGCCGTCATGGACCACCGTGACGCGCTGGCTCGACAGCAAACCGTCGACGGCGGGGTGCGATCCCCACGGGACCGGGTTGTTCAAGCAGAAGGTACCGCCGATAAAGACGAAGGCAGGATCGAGGGTCGCTGCATGACCGACGGCAGCCAATGCAGCGCCGCTGTGGCGATATTCCCAAAACCCAGGCCGCGACGGCAAATGGCGCAGATTGGTGCGGCACGGGATCAGACGCACCTCGGCCTCAGCGGCCAAGCGCGCGAGCTGCTGCAAGGCCGCACGATAACGTTCGTTTTCGGGGTCGCGCCGGCGCTTACCAATGTCAAAGCCGTGCACAAATATCGCGTCTTTGATGTAGGCGGGATGCCCGGGACGATAGAGCTGCCGATTGCGTGTCAACAGGTGGAGGCTGTCGACGCCCCCAGAAAGCAGAGCCACGCCGCGGCGCGGCGCGCATTTGTCTACGGGGCCGACTGCGCCTTGGGTTTCGATTTCCGGTGCTGGCGCAGGCATGCCGCCCCAACTGGACCACCAAGCGTGTGCAGTGCGCAGGCCCTCGACCAGCATCGGGCAGGCACGTCCTTCAATTCTGATCCTGGCTTCGCCAAAAATCGCGGCGAGCGGAAAGCAGGCCGCGAGAAACGCGTCGGGGCTCGGATCATCGGCCGACACCAACGGATCCGACTCTGCGGCTGGCTCGATTGGCTGGTCGCCCTCTTGGGGTTCTCCGATTTCGAAGATTAACCGCTGCGCTGGGAAATCTTGCTCCTCCCAAACCACGGTGGCGGACAAGACCCGCTCCCCGCCGCTCACCGTGCACGCAACATGGTTAATTTGCATTTGTCGGTTACCCCCAGTTGATCCCGAGCCGGAAGGTGCGCCGTCGCAGTCGCGCCCCTGACACGCCCACACGCCGCTGCATCCGTCCTTTTAAGCAAGGTTAATGTCACATGCGTCAAAGAAAGGTCCCGATTAGCGTCAGGCGTAATCTGCCCGAAAGAGGTTAACTGATAATTTCTAAACGCCGCGCGGCGACCCCGGCCCTAAAATTTGCCATTCTCGGCGATCGATCGGGATTGGTCGATACGAGAGTGCCGCAGCAGAGGACGTGGCTGCGGATTGCGATTACTCGTTTGCCGCGTTCAGTAGGAACAGATTAAAAATGCCGGTCAGTCGATTTTTGACGTAGGGTTGACGTAATTGGCGACATCTCGCTGACCGCGTGTGTAAAATTGTTGGATCGGAGGGACAAGACAAAATCGGGAATCGTAACAATGAGTGCCATAGCATTATTTAGACGACCGCACCTGACTCCAATCTTATGGGCTGTGCTTAGCTACCTTCGTCGAAATAGTTCGATGCACGAATCCACGCCAAAGCTACCGAAGACTTTGTATCAAAAGAGCATTATCTGGCCGATCCTAGGGGATCGGGCATGCGGCCATGCCGATATCTCTTTCGGATCAAATACAAGAGTTCCCGTCCGCCGTCTCGCCACTTCGGTCTTGGTTGGACCAGGTGCGCGTGACCAACGCCGCTGCCTCGATGCTCGGTCGCGGTAGGACCCGAAAGTGCGAAGGAGGGGGCGATGCAGAACTTCGGCGAATGCTTTGCCGGGCTGAAGGATCCGCGCGGCGCCAACTGCACACGCTACGACCTGCCGGAGATTTTGACAATCGCCTTGTGCGCGGTTCTGGCCGGCGGTCAGACAGCGGTCGATATGGCTGTCTTTGCCGAAGCCAAGCAGGAGTTTCTCGGCCGATTTCTCCGCTTGAAGCACGGAGTACCCAGCCATGACACTTTCAGCCGTGTATTTCGTCAGCTCGACCCCGATCAGTTTCGCGCGTGCTTTCAAAAGTTTATGGAGCGCTTCAGCGAAGCCTGCACCGGCGTTATCGCGATCGATGGCAAAGCGTTGCGGCGGCCCGCCGATCCGGCTCGCGCCGCCTCGGCGCTGCACATGATCAGCGCCTGGTGCTGCGACACTCGCCTTGTGCTCGCCCAGATCGCCACGACCGGCAAGACCAAGGAAAACGCCGCAGTTCTCGAGCTTTTGGAGCGATTGAACTTGGACGGAACAATCGTGACCACCGACGCGCTTAATTGTCAGCGCGCGATCGGTCAACGGATCATTGATCGGGGTGGTGATTACGTCCTCGCTCTAAAGGGTAACCACAGAGCGTTGCATGCCGATGTCGTCCGCTTCTTTGCTGATCCCGAGCATCAGAAGGCGAATACCCATGCCACACGCGACAGCAATCACGGGCGCATCGAGACCCGCATCGGACTGGTATCCACTAATGTCGGATGGTTGCAAGCCCGCTATCATTGGCCGGGCTTGCGGGCTCTGGGCCGGATCGTTCGGATGCGCCAGACATCTACCAAAGGAGTGCCCCAAAAGACCACCGAAACCGCCTACTATATGGTTAGCGCGCCACTGACGCCCGAACGCCTAGGTCACGTCGTCAGGGCGCATTGGGGGGTCGAGAACCGGTTGCACTGGATCCTCAACGTCGTAATGAACGAGGACCAGGTCAGGAGCCGGCGCGACAACAGCCCATACAATCTCGCGATTTTGCGCCACATGGCACTCAATCTGATGCATAAAGATCGCTCGAACGTCTCACTCCGCGGGAAATTCAACCTTGCCGCTTGGAGGGACGATTTCCTAATTAAGTTGCTAGCACAAGCTTGACCGGCGGCGCTGCCGATCACCACGATAGGTGGGAGGCTGCTGCTCTTGAAGAAGAAAGTATTAACCAATTTCGCGTAACTGGGGTGCGCGCCTCGGCTGGCGACGCCAAGCCAAATTTCGGATCATTTGATTGCCGTTCGACAACGAGCGATCACTACAATTCGAAGTAATCCCAGGCCTCGATATCGACGGGCTTGAGATCGCGGTCGCGCGCTTCGACCGACCCCACCCCTACCTGCTCTTCCATCCGGCCGCTCTGCCTGGCATTCGCCGGCGTGCCGCCCTCAATCCTAAGCTTCGCGAGCGCTCGGCCAAACTGTTGGCAGAGATCTCTGCACCGCTCGCGAACGCCGATCCTCGGACGCTGATCAAACGCCGGGCGCGGCGGCTGATCAACACCGCGTTCATCGCGCTGACGGCCGAGCGACCGCTTGCCAGATCCGCGCTTGCGGCGACGCGGGATGCGCTCGCCGCGCTTGCCGCGGCGCCGAGTTGGAATGAGCGGCCGGTGATCCGCTCCTTTCTCGACTGCGCCGAAATTGCGGTCGCCGTTGCCCTCGCCTACGATTGGCTCTTCGACGCTCTGAGTAGGCATGAACGGAAAGCTATCGAGAGTGCGGTCCGCCGCAACGTTCTTGAGCCGGCATCCGCTGCTTACGAGGATCACTCGCTGCTCTGGCCCCGCCGGCGCGATAATTGCACTTTGGTGTCGAATTCCGGCATTCTCGTTGCCGCGCTCTGTCTATTGGGTCCGTGTCCTGCCCTTGCCGCCGAGCTATCGCGCCATTCCGTGCTGTCCACCCAAAACGTCTTCTCGAGCCTGGCGCCGGACGGCGCTTGGCGCGAAGGGCTTAGCTATTGGTCATTGGCGATGCGCTATGCCGGGTTGATGACGGCGGCGCTGGAGAGCACATTGGGCAGCAGTTTCGGACTTGCCGACCAGCCGGGCTTTGCTCAGACTGGCGACTTTGCACTGCATGCCGTTGGGCCGTTCGGCGCCGCTTTCAATTTTGGAGATTCGGAACAGCGCTATGACGCCTCGCCGCTGGCTTGGTTTGCACACCGCTTTGGGCGGCCGGTTGATGGCTGGCTGCTCGGCGACAGCGAGGGCTGGCACCTGCCCTTTACCGCGATTTGGCCGAGCCGCAGCAGAGCGCCACCGATGGCTCTAGACCTGCCGACCGGCAAAATCTTTCGCAGTACCGACCTTGCTTGCTTTCGCAACACTTGGTCCTCTGCGAGCGAGGCTGATCCGGTTTACTTGGCCATCAAAGGCGGCAACGTATCGGCGCGGATCGGCAGCGGCGCTCCGCCGCCCGAAGAGATCCTTCTCCATGCGCAGGCGGATGCCGGAACCTTTGTCGTCGATGGGGCCAGACATCGGTGGGTCGTCGACATGGGCTCGGACAATTATGATTTGCCGGGCTATTTCGATCACGGCGCCGATGGCCGCTCGGGCCGCCGCTGGCAATATTACCGCTCGCAGGCGGCTGGCCACAACACCCTTGCCGTCGCCGGGCGCGGCCAAATCCCGAATTCACCGGCATCGATCATCAGCGGCAGCGTCGATGGCATCAATAAATGGGTGGTGCTGGATTTGTCGCCCGCCTACGGATATCCGGCGGGAACGATCCGGCGCGGCGCTGCGCTGCTCGGACGTCAGATCGTGATAGAGGACGAGATTGATCCGGGGATCGGCGCCGAGATCACCTGGACGCTCCACACCCCAGCCGAACCCGTTGCGCTGACCGGATCCCAGGCGCGCTTTCGCATTGCTGGCGACCAGTTCGACGCGCGGATTTTAGAGCCGGCCGGAGCGCGTTTCAAATTGTCGCCCACGCCCGGGCCCTGTTCGTTTGCAATTGCCGACGCGCAGCAGTTGCACGGCCAGCAACTGGGCGATGACCGGCTCGTCTCCGAACTGCCGCGGCGAGCGGACGATGCCGCAGGTCGCGCCGCCGGACAACCGATCCGCCGGCTGCAGATTCTCCTGCCCGCCGCCACGCCCCGTGTCACGGTGCTGTTGCTGCCGGATTGCGATGGCGACGAACTGGCGTTACCGGTGACCCCGCTCGATCATTGGTTGGCCCGGCGTCCACTGCGGCTGACCGGTGTACCGCGGCGAGGCCGCCGGGGGCGCGGTTTGCATGCCCCGCCGCGACACCTGGTGGTTACCTCCCGCGAAATCAAAGCCGGTTTACAACAATTACCTCCACGACGGGGACTTGATCATGCCTGAGCGTTCCGACGCGGCACTGACGTCCGGCGGGCTTACTGCGAGGCGCCTCAGATGGGTGCTGCTCAGCTTGACGGTATCCCTGTCGCTCGGGCTGGTGGCATCGACCATTTACGTGCCCTCGGTGCCGGCTATCGCAATCGGGCTCCACACCTCGGTTAGGCTCGTCCAGTTCACCTTTGTCGCTTACCTGCTGGCATTCGCGACGAGCATGCTCGTTGTGGGGCCGCTGTCCGATCGATTTGGTCGTAAGCGGACGCTGGTCTGCGGACTGGTGGTATGCGCGCTCAGCAGCATTGGATGCGCCGCTGCCCCGACCATCGAGGTCCTCATAGCAGCACGTTTCCTACAGGGGATCGGCGGCTGTGCCGGAATGGTCATCGGACGCGCGTTGACGCGGGATCTCTGGGCGCCCAAGGCGGCCGCCCAGGTAATTGCCGGGCGGGTGATCGCCTCGACACTGATGCAGGCGTTCGCGCCGGTGCTTGGGGGGTATTTGCAGGTTTGGTTTGGTTGGCGGGCCAATTTCGTCGCCGTCCTCGCACTCTCCTGTGTGGCGGTGGTGCTGGCGATTTGCGCTTTGCCCCGCGGCACTGCGACTGAGCGGCAGAGTGCCGAGCGCGGGGGAGTCCTGGCAGGATACCGCACCTTGATCGTCGCGCGCCGTTTCGTCGGCTACGCGTTTTCCGGTGCCGGGGCTCATGCCGGGTTTCACATATTCGCAGCCGGCGCGCCAGCGATACTGATTGGCGAATTCGGCCTCACACCCGAGCAATACGGATATTACGCGGCTCTGCCGCCGCTGGGCTTCATCCTCGGGAGCTTTGTCTCAAAGCGGTTGACCGGGCGGCTCGGGATCGATGGCGTGATCCGCATTGGGATGCTTGTTCTCGTCCCGGCCGGATTCGTCATGGTCGCCTTGGCGCTCGCCCACATATCTCATGCCTTGATCGTGGTTGGCCCGATGATCTTTATCTGCTGCGGTAGTGGGCTGATCACCTCCAACGCCGCCATCGGCAGTCTCGGCACCAATCCGCGGATTGTCGGCGCCGCCTCCGGTCTCGGCAGCTTCATCCAGATGACCGGGGCGGCGACCGCGACCGCAGCACTGTCGCTCGGCCCGAGCGGCAGTCCGCTGGTCCTCGCGTCGATCATTGCCTGCGCCGGGCTGTTCTGTGTCACCTCTTTCACCTGGCTGATGTCGTCGTCGCAGCGCAGTGCTGCGGAGGCGGACGCGAACGCACCAGCGCCCGGCTGAGGGGGAGCGCGATGGCGCCGGACGATGCTGCGGTTGTTCGCGCCGCACCGCGCGGCTGGAAGCCGCAAGCCGCACTTTTCGGTTATTATCCCGCAGTCGCCGAATTGTACCGGGCGGCGCTCCCCGAGATCCGCAACCTCGAACAGCGGCTCGACCGCGACGAGGCCGCCGGCCAGGACACGGTCCATCAGCGCCAGGCGATCGGTGAGCTGCTGTGGCGCCTGCAATATACCGGCGACGCCGACTCGGCGAAAGCAACGCTGGCCCGGGTTCGCAACCTCGCCGCGTCACCGCCGCACGCGGCGGGGCGCGACGAGCAAGGCAGCTTCGGGGTCGGGACCGGTGTTTGGTTCCTGCAGCTCGACGCCTCAGTCGACCCAATGCTCGCCGACGACTTCGATGCCCAAGGCAACCCGCCGCGCTTCCTCGACCGGGTCAACGACCCCGACCGGTTGTGCCAATACCTCGGCAGCCTGGTTGTCTCGGATCTCGCCAAGGACGGCGTCGATTGCCGCAAAGAACTCAACCTTGCCACCGCCGATCTGGTTCGGCTGATCCTCCGGCGACGGCCGCGGGGCTATCGATGGGATCCCCGGCTCGAAGACGTGGTGCGGCGATTTGTTGCCGAGTGGCAGGATCCGGCAACCGGTTTTTTCGGCGCCGACTACCAGATCGGTGAAGAGCGCTGGCGCACGACCGATCTCAGCATGACGTTCCACATCGCCCGCTATCTCGAAGGCCGCATCGGCTATTGGCCGGAATTGATCGACACCCTGTTGGCGATCCGCGACGAGCGCTATCCCAATGGTTGGCTCGACGATGATGGGATCACCAGCCACAACAATTACGATGTCGCGATGCTGTTCAGCCTCGGCTGGCCGCAGATGCGGCCGGATCAGCGCGATCGCGCTGGCCGCGAGCTCGCTCGCCTGCTCGACTGGTGCCTCGAGACTTCGATCGCCGCCGACGGCGCCCTTTTGGCGCGTGCGGTCGGCGAGTCGCTGCCCGACAGCTATTACTTTGCGATCGCCTTTCTCGACACCGTCGGCTTTTTCAATCCCGGAAAGCGGTTCTGGACCGACCGCAGCTTTCCGCAGGCGGAGGTGTTGCGCGCCCTGCTCGAAGACCGGGTTCGCGCCCTCCATCCAAACGATCCGATGGTGCCCATGGCGCTGGCGCGGCTGCAGCGCTGAGCGGTGGATCGGGGCGGGCCGGTTCGATTAGGATAGGTGCGAACA
>DASXMC010000063.1:0-17230 GCA_036495885.1 Allostellaceae bacterium
CGGATCGGCCGGGTGCTGATCATCAACCCGGGCTCGGCCGGCGACGCGCGCGACCATAGCAACGGCCGGCAATTGAGCTGCGCCGTCCTCGACACCATAAGCGAAGAAGTCACCATCACTGATTTCCCCGACGCCTGAACCGGGCGGGTGGATCGGCATCGGCAGTAGTTCAAAAGCCGGAGGGCCAGGCGGAGCGGAACCGCATTAGTGTGACACTAGGCCTGAAGAGGTGGCAGCAGAGCGGCGCGTGTGGGCATTCGCGGCCGGACAGTGGCCGCGGCTGCAAAACGAGCCTTTATTTTTGCCGCCAGGTGAAGACGGACGAAACGGCGTAATTCCACACCACGCCGACCGCCACGCCCGCGAGACCCGATGCCCACCAGGTATAGTGTTCGGCAAAAGCGGCCGAGGCGATGCCGACATTGGCGACGGCGCCGAGACTGCATACGGCGTAGAATGACAGAAGGCCGGTGAAAAAACGCCAGCCGCCAAGGCGGCGGTCCCGATATGTCAAGATATTGTTCAGCACGAAATTGCTGGTCATCGCGACAAATGTCGCAATCGCCTGCCCCGCCGGGAATGCGATAAGCTTCAAACTCAAATAAAGCGTGGTGAAATGGACGATGACGCCCAAGCCGCCAATGACAGCGAAGAAAATAAAACGGGAGGGGACAAAGCGGCCGACCAGCTTGTCGGTCAGCAGCATCAAATATTCCCAGACGACAAAGCTATCGAGCTTGCTTTCGCCGTGCTGGCGTTGGCCGAAGACGTAAGGGACCTCGCGGAAGCGAAAAGCGACCGGCGTCGAGGCAAACAGATCGAGCAGGATTTTAAACCCCTGCCCGGAGAGACGCCGCACCGAACGCTCAAAGGCCGGTCGCGCCATCATGAAAAACCCGCTCATCGGGTCGGTCAGGTTGGCGGCCACGACCAGACGCGCGAGCCGCGCTGCAACATTGCTGATCGTGGCGCGTCGGCGGTCCCAATCGCCGATGCTGCCGCCAGCTGCGTGGCGGCTGCCGATGACGATGTCGAGGTCTTCCGCTTTGATTGACGCCAGCATCTGCGGCAGCACCGTCTCGTTATGCTGCAGATCGGCGTCGATGACCCCAAGGTAAGGCGCGCTGCTGGCCAGCATACCCTCGATCACCGCGGTCGCGAGCCCGCGGCGGCCGATGCGTTGCAGACAACGCACCCGCGGATCGTTCCGGGCCAGCGCCCGCACGCTGTCGGCGGTGCCGTCGGGTGAGTCGTCGTCGACAAACACGACTTCCCACTCGATCCCGCCGAGTGCCGCGTCGAGGCGCGCAACCAATATTTCGACATTGTCGCGCTCGTTAAACGTCGGCACCACGACGGTCAGCTCGATGCCGCTTTTTGCGGGAGGTGACGCAAGCGCCATAGCCTCGACCGCCGCCGTACCGGCGTTGTCCGTCCTATGTGACTGCATCAGCGCTCGAGCAGGTGTCGTGTTCCAACTCGATCAGCAAGTAAACCTGCCCCGTCGTCAAGGGGATACCGCCGATTGCACGTCGCATGGCGGGTCGCTCCCCGGTTAGCCTGAGCCTGAACCTGACAAAAGGCCTCCCCTTTAATGGGCCCGGCAATGATAATCACGCAATTGCCATAATCGTATCATAATCTCGGAGTTGCCGGGTCGTCCGGTTTAGCAATTTCGGTTGTACGGTGCGAAATCGATGTACCCTCAGATCGCTGTGGCCGGGCCTAACCCGGCAATCCACGCCTTCCTCGGCCGCGAGCCTTTCGGCTTCGAGACAGGGATGCGCGGACCAAATCCGCGCAAAACGCGTATACGATTGCGCAATACGCTACATCGTCGCCGCCGAGCCTTATGGGCAGCTGGAGCGAACAGCCGTGCGGTATTCGTGCCGTCAGAGGAAGCGTGAATGGCGACGAGGGAGTAGGGCATGCCTGATCTCGGACCTGATAAAACAGGTGGAACAGGAGTTGCCGCGCTCCGCGCGGTGCGGCTTACCAGGCCTCGCGGCCGCGGGCGGGACGGGCGACCGGGGTGGGGCCGGAAAGTTCGCGGGCGGCGGCCTGCTCGGCTTCATGCTTGTCGAACATGGCTTTGGCGGCCGCGTTGCGCTGGGCGCTGAACTCGGCGCGGTTGTCGCCGCACCATTGGTAAGAGGCGGCGCGCGGCTGATTGGCGCGGCTGAAATGGGGCATCACATAGCGCGCGTAAAGCTCATAGGAGCGCCTGGTGGCCTCGAAATCGGCCCAGTTGTGCGCCTGGTGCAAAAAGGCGCCAAAATTCCCCTGCTTCTGATAGAGGCGCTCGATCAGTTGGATCGCGTCGTCGGGTGTGCCGCACACGCCATAGCGGTTTTCGACAAACCATTCGAGCGGATCCTTGCCCGCCGGCACGATAAATCGCGGCTGGTTGTTGTTGAGGTAGCCCAGATAGCGCTCGAAACCGAAACGGGCGTTGGCAAAGGCCTGTTCGCGGGTCTCGGCAAGGTGCACCGGACCGACAAGGCGCAGCCGCGACGGATCCATCTCGCGCCCGTCGCGGGCGGCGACATCGCAGGCGATCTGCCAGTTCGAGGCCAGCGCGTCAAACCCAAACGGGTTGGTCGCAGCGACACAGATCATGCCGAGATCGTATTTGCCGGCGAGCCGGCCGCCCGAGGGAGTGATCGCACTGACGACCGCAACCTCGGGATAGGGCTTGGTGTAGGGGAGCAGGTGCAGCCGGCAGCCCTCCATCGTGTACCACTCGGTCTTTTCGGTAACGGTCTCGCCGCGGAAGAGGCGCAGGATTACGTCGATCGCGTCGGCCATGCGGTCGCGCTGGGTCAAGGGGTCGATGCCCATCATGATCGCGTCCGAGGCGAGCAGCCCCGGGCCGGCGCCGAACATGACGCGGCCGCGGGTCATGTGGTCGAGCTGGACGATGCGGTCGGCGACCATCATCGGGTGGTGGTAGGGCAGCGAGATCACGCCCGTGCCAAAGCGAATGTGGCGGGTGCGCTCGGCCGCAAACGCAATGAAGATCTCGGGAGAGCTGATGATCTCGAACCCGGCGGAGTGGTGCTCGCCGATCCACGCTTCGTGAAAGCCGAGCTTGTCGAGCCACACCATCAGCTCGAGATCGCGCTCGAGTGCTTGGGTCGGGTTTTCCTCGTTGGGGTGGAACGGCGGTAGAAAGATCCCGTGGCGCAGATTGACGAGTGACATCCGACCCTCGCTGGTTTAGCGGTTTTGGGCGGGCAGATCGCCCGCAACCAGGCGCTGCGGGCGATGCTAGCGAAGATCGCGGGGCAGGAAAACGCTTGTTGCTGCGATCGCGACCGGCCGGGTGCAGCTCAAGAGAGGGACAAATGGCGATCAAGCGGGAGAAGATTCAGCCGGCGGGAGTCCACGTCGTGATCCGCGCCGGGCAGCCGGCCTATACCCAGGTCGTCACCGTCAGCGGTACCGGCAAGATGATCTTTGTTGCCGGCCAATTGGCGCGCGACGCCTCAGGCAATCTGGTCGGCAAGAGCGACATGCGCTCCCAAATCCAACAAGTCGGAGAAAACATCAAAACCTGTCTGGAAGCCGCCGGCGCCACCCTCGCCGACATCGTCAAAACCAACACCTTTGTCACCGATTACCAGGAATTCGCCAAGCACTCCGATATGAGGCTGCGCTATTTCGGGCCGGCAACGCCGACCAGCACGACAGTTGAAATCAGCCGCCTCGCCGACCCCGATGCGATGATCGAGATCGAAGCCGTCGCTGTCATCGACGGATAGCGCGCGCCGGAGGTTCGCGGCACTATGGCCGGCACTCTCCCGGAAACGACGGGCGACGCAGCACGAGAGCCGCGATCGAGCGCGTTTCTGCCCGAGCACATTCGTGTCGTCGGGAGGATGACGCGTCCGCCCGAACGGCGTCCTGCTCACGACACGATCGACAATATCGCCGACTGGCTGCTCGAGCCGCCGCGTCAACTTTCCGAGGGCCTCGCCAGCTTTGACGAATTCGCCTGGCGCCTGGTCGCCGCTGGAATGCCGCTTTTGCGGGTAACGCTCCACACTGCCACGCTGCATCCGCAATTCCTCGGCACCACGATCACCTGGTGGCGGGATACGGGTGAGACCGTGCAGGTGATGATCGCACACGAGGTCGCCGACGCGATCCCCTATGAGACGAACCCGGTGCGGCGCGTCTGCTATGGCAGGGAAACACTGCGCCGGCGCCTCGATCTGCCAGACGACGAGCTCGATTTTGAGGTGCTGATCGAGCTGCGCGAGCGCGGCGGCACCGACTATATCGCCCTGCCGATCGATGGCGCTTATGCCGCCGCTTACATGCTGACCTTTGTTACCGATTGGCCCCACGGGTTTAGCGAAGACGAACTGGCCGATCTGGCGCGTGTCGGGCAGCGCCTTTCGATCATCGCCGACCGGCACAATCAGTGGTGGATCACCCACAATTTGCTGTGCGCGTATCTCGGCGCCAATACCGGGCCGAAAGTTCTGAGCGGTCAGATCCGCCGCGGCACTGGCATGGAATTGACCGCGGTGCTGTGGTCGTCCGATCTGCGCGGTTTCACCGAGCGTTCCGACCGGCTGCCCAGCGAACGCATGATCGCGATCCTCAATGCCCTGTTCGAGGCCCAGGCGGCGGAAATCCGGGGGCATGGCGGCGAAATCCTCAAATTCATCGGCGACGGCCTCCTCGCGATCTTTCCGATCGCCGAGCCAGGCGCCGTCGCCGTGGTCGCGAATGACGCCCTCGCCGCGGCCCGGAACGCCCTTGCCGCCGTCGTCCGTCTTGCCGATCACCCCGCATTGGACGGCGAGCCGCCGCTCGACATCGTTGTCGCGCTGCATGTCGGCACGGTTCATTACGGCAATATCGGCGCTGCCGACCGGCTTGATTTCACCGTGATCGGTCCCGCGGTCAATCTGGTGAGCCGCATCGAGAATGCGGCCAAGATGCTCGGCCAGCCGATCGTTTTCAGTGCAGAATTGGCTGCGGCGCTCGACGGCGCCATATCGCTCGGTCGCCATCAGCTGCGCGGTCTTACCGCACCGCAGGAGCTGTTTGCCCCGGACTGAACAACCGCTCCAGCCCGGTAGCATCCGCGAAACACCGGTATTGGCCGAGGCCCCCGTCGTCAGCCGAGCCGATGCTTGCTCATGCCCCGAAGCTGCCGTTCTAGATAGGGCCTGCGGGCTGAACGGCTCAGAGGGGTCGAGGTCGAGATTCGCACCGGATTCCTGTGCGATCTCGGTGATTGTTCCGCCAACGCCCGCACCGCGGGCCGAAATTTTTGAACCTGCGCCGTGAGTTCACGGTTTAGAAGTTGGTCGTCGGTCGGACGCCAAAAATCAGGGCGTTTTTTTGCGGCATGCAGTTGGGCGTCTCCAACCGGCTCAAGGGCGAGGATACTCCCAAAAATGCGTCACGCCGCGGCGGCCGGCGGTAGCCTGGATTTCCCAGGGGACCCAAATCTGGCGGTCTTCTGCCGGCACGACAACGCCCCGGCAACGTCGGAAGCCTCTTGACGCGGCAAGACTTCGACTAGCTCGTCGATAGTACGGGCCAGTTGGAGCGCGGCACCTTTGATCAGAGCAAGTTGTGTCTGCTCCGTATCCCCCCGAAGACGGCGGGCGAGAACATCATGCGCACTGACAATCACTTGCAGCGACTGCCGCATCTCCATCGCGGTCAAGGTTGCGCAGCCGTTGTTGAGCAACTCCGCGAGGTCGTCGCGTTCGGCCGCTGGGGCGCCGATGGGCGGCGTGGAAACAATGGTGCAACTCACCTTGGCTGTCGTCATTCGGGTTCGCTCCTCTGAGCCGTGTCCGGCTCGCCGATAGCGCCGGGCCGCAGCGCCCCCGGTGGCTCAAAAAGATTAATCAGCAACAGTGGCCCAAGTCTTTGGGCGCGGAGTGAATAGATCTGAAAAATGCAGCCATGCTGCGCGGCCGATGCGCCGCCTATGGGCTGGGCCTGAAAATGCCTGAAATTTGCTGAACCGCCCCTATAATGACGATCCATGAATCCCGGAACCGACGCTTCGGCGAGGCTTGAGTTCGGGCGGTTTCAGATTTTACCGCACCGCCGCGAGCTGCTCGCAAACGGCCAGCTGATCAAGCTTGGCGGGCGCGCCTTCGACGTGTTGATGGCGCTGATTGAGGCGGGCGGAGTCGTGGTCGGCAAAGACGCGCTGATGGCGCGCGCGTGGCCCGGCAGGGTCGTCGAGGAAAATAGTCTGCAAGCCCAGATCTCGGCCTTGCGCGCCGTCTTCGGGAGCGACCGCGACCTGATCCGCACCATCGCCGGCCGTGGCTACCAGTTCACCGGCAGCGTCCGCATTCTGCCGACAAGCCCTGACGAGCGCGCCGCCCTGAGCCTGCCCGCTGTGGAGCTCAAAGCGCCGCGGTCGCCAACAAACCTGCCGGAGCCGGTTTCCGAGCTGATTGGCCGGGAGGAGGAAGTCAGCGAGATCCTGAACCTCGCCACCACGCATCGGCTCGTGACGCTGACCGGCCCCGGCGGCATCGGGAAGACAAGATTGGCGCTAGCAATTGCCCGTGAACTGCTGCCGCATTTTGCCGACGGCGTGTGGTTGGCCGAGTTCTCGCCGCTCGCCGATCCAGGGCTAGTTCCCGCCGCGGTCGCGGGCGCGGTCGGTCTGGACCTCGGCGGCGGCGCGGTCTCGGAGCAGCGCGTGGCGCAGGCGCTCGCGAACCGGCGGCTGTTGCTGGTGCTGGACACCTGCGAGCACGTGATCGCCGCTGCCGCGGCGCTGGCCGAAGCCGTGCTGCGAGCCGGCTCAGCGGCGCGCATCATCGCCACCAGCCGCGAGCCATTGCGGGCGGAAGGAGAATGGGTCTATCCGGCGCCGCCGCTGGCATTACCGATGAACGACCGCGAGAGCAGCGACGACCCTCTGCAATACGGCGCCATCCAGTTGTTCGTGCAAAGGGCGCGCGCGGCGGAGCCGCATTTTGGAACGGACCGACGCCTCACGACGACGATCTCCACAATCTGCCGGCAGCTCGACGGCATCCCGCTGGCGATCGAGCTGGCGGCGGCGCGCGCCTCGGCGCTCGGCATCGAGGCGCTGGCCAGCCGCCTGGACGATCGTTTTCATTTGCTGACTGGCGGCAGGCGGACCGCATTGCCTCGGCATCAGACCTTGCGGGCCACGCTCGATTGGAGCTACGCGCTACTCGCCGAACCCGAACGCGTAATCCTGCGCCGCCTAGCGGCCTTCGCTGGGGCCTTTAGCCTGGAAGCCGCGGGCGCGGTCATAGCCACTGCGGAGCTGGCGCCGGCGAAAGTCGTCGAGGAACTTTCCAATCTGGTAGCGAAGTCGCTCGTCACAACCGAGGTTGAGGGTCCCGTCACGCGTTATCGGCTGCTCGACTCGACGCGCGCCTACGCACTGGAAAAACTCGACGAAAGCGGCGAGCGCGCGCCGTTGGCCCGTCGCCACGCCGAATATTACCGGGACCTCTTCGAGCGCGCCGACGCCGAGAGCGAGTCACGGCCGCAAGCCGAGTGGCTCGCCATCTACGGCCCGCATCTCGACAATGTGCGCGCCGGACTCGATTGGGCGTTTTCTCTCGATGGCGACCCTCAAATCGGCGTGGCGTTGACGGTCGCGGTCCTCCCGCTATGGGTACAGTTCTCGCTGTTGAGCGAGTGCCGCGACAAGGTCGAGCGGGCGCTGGCCCACCTGGAGGGCGACGAGGCGGCGACCATGCGGTCACGCATGCAGCTTTCCGCAGCGCTCGGCTGGTCCTTGATGTACGGCGTCGGCCGTGCGCGAGAGGCCGGTCCGGCATTGGCGACCACGCTCGACCTGGCCGAAAGGCTCGGCGACCAGGTCTACCGGCTGCGTGCCCTGTGGAGCTTGTGCATCGATCAATTCAACAACGGCAATTGTCGCACGGCGCTCGAATTTGCTCGACGCTTCGCCGGTTTAGCCTCGGATTCCGGTGATCCGGTCGATTTGATGATGGCCGACCGTCTTCTTGCCACGGCCCAACATTACTTCGGTGACCAGCAAGCTGCACACCATCACATCGACCGGGCACTCACCCGGCTTAATGGCTTAACGCCGCAAACCCAGATCGTCCGCGTGCGGTTCGATATGCGGGTGTCGACGCACTATTTCCAGGCTAGGATCCTGTGGCTGCAAGGATTTGCCGAGCAGGCGCTGCGGGTGGTCGAGCACAACATCGAGGAAGGGAACGCCGTCGGGCAGGCCTTGTCCTATTGCAGCGTCCTGGGTCAGGCGGCATGCCCGATCGCCTTTTGGGCGGGGCATCTCGACGCCGCGGAGCACTATGGCGCCCTGTTGCGTGACCATACCGAGCGCCATCCGATCCGACTGTGGAATGTCTGGGCTCGCTGCTTCATCGGCTTGGTGATCGCCAGACGCCACGACATCGCTGCCGGGCTCAGGGCGCTGCGCGACGGCCTCGGCCAGGTTGGCGAAGCACGATTCCTGCCGCGTTTCCAGCTGCTGCTCGCCGAAATGGCGGCTTGCCTCGCCGCGTCTGGTGAGGTCGAGCTCGGGCTCGAAACCGTCGACGAGGCGCTTGCCCGCTGTCAGGCTCGCGAGGAACTCTGGTATATGACGGAGCTGTTGCGCATCAAGGGCGAGCTGCTGCTGATGCAGGGCGCGTCCGGTGGTGCGGCGGCCGAGAACCAGTTTCGACAGGCGCTCGACTGGGCGCGCCGACAAGGGGCGCTCGCCTGGGAATTGCGCGCCGCCACCAGGCTCGCTCGGCTGCTGCGCGACGAGGGCCGCTCTTCTGACGCCAAGGCCCTCCTCCAGCCGGTCTACGATCGGTTTACCGAGGGGTACAGTACCGCCGACCTGACAGTCGCAAGGACCCTCCTCGACGCTCTGCAATAGCTTGGGGGCGGCGCGCGGAAGAGTGGTGCCGCGCGGCGGGCGGTCCTGAAAAAACCTGAAAGTTCCTGACATCGCCCCCTATACTGGCGGCGATGGATTCCGCCTCACAACCACCGGCGAGCGTCGCTTTTGGGCGGTTTCAGGTGTTCCCCCATCGCCGCGAGCTTCTTGCCGAGGGCCGGCTGCTCAGGCTCGGCGGTCGCGCCTTCGATGTGCTGATGGCGTTGATCGAGGCGCGCGGCGCGATCGTCGGCAAGGACGCGCTGATGGCGCGGGTGTGGCCTGACCGGGTCGTCGAGGAGAACAATCTGCAAGTCCAGATTGTGGCGTTGCGCAAGGCTTTCGGTGCGGAACGCGGGTTGATCCGAACCATCGCCGGGCACGGCTACCAGTTCACCGGCGAAATCCGCGTTATATTGGCGAGGCCGGATGAGC
The DNA here is from genome assembly GCA_036495885.1 of Allostellaceae bacterium. Classification (GTDB taxonomy): domain Bacteria; phylum Pseudomonadota; class Alphaproteobacteria; order ATCC43930; family CGMCC-115725; genus AP-15. Next base: position 9,332 of record DASXMC010000063.1, read on the forward strand.
GCGCCGACGCGGGGGTGGCGCCCCCCGGCCCCCGGGACGCCTGCCCCCATGTCGAGCACGAGGCAGGCTCTGGCGGGCGGTTGCGCGAGAACCTGCCACCGACGAACCTGCCGGAGCCGCTATCCGAGCTGATCGGCCGGGAGGAAGAAGTCGGCGAGATCCTGAACCTCGCGGCCGCGCATCGGCTTGTCACCCTGACAGGGCCCGGCGGCATCGGCAAGACACAGTTGGCACTCTCGGCCGCGCGCCGAATGCTGCCGCAGTTTGCCGACGGCGTGTGGCTGGCCGAGTTCTCACCGCTGGCCGATCCCGACCTCGTTCCGGCCACGGTTGCAGCGGCAATCGGGCTGGAGCTCGGTGCCGGCGAGACGTCGGCGCGGCGCGTGGCACAGGCGTTTACCGAGCGGCGCCTGCTGCTGATAATGGACACCTGCGAGCATGTGATCGGCACCGCCGCAGAGATGGCCGAGGCCGTGCTGCGCACCACCGGCTCGGGGGTTCATATCATCGCCACCAGCCGCGAGCCGCTCCGAGCGGAAGGGGAACAAATCTATCCGGTGCCGCCGCTCGCGGTGCCCGCTTTAGAGGGCGAGGACCCTTGGCCTTACGGTGCGGTCGTCCTGTTCGTCGTTCGTTCGCGCGCGAGCGGGATGCATGTCTCCGAGGATCGGCCGCTCGCACCCGCGATCGCGGCGATCTGTCGGCGACTCGACGGCATCCCGCTGGCCATCGAGCTCGCAGCAGCGCGCGCTTCGGCATTCGGCATCGAGGCGCTCGCCGCCCGGCTCGACGATCGCTTTCGGCTGCTGACCGGCGGCAGGCGGACCGCCTTGCCGCGGCACCAGACCTTGCGAGCGACGCTCGACTGGAGCTACGAGCTCTTGGCCGATCCCGAGCGCGTGCTGCTGCGGCGCCTCTCGGCGTTTGCCGGTGCCTTCAGCCTGGAGGCGGCCGGTGCGGTCGCGGCCAGCCCTGAACTCGCGCTGTCGGAGGTCGTCGAGAGTCTTTCCAACCTGGTCGCGAAATCGCTCGTGGTGGTCGAGGCCGACGGCAGCGTTGCGCGCTACCGTTTGCTCGACACCACGCGCGCCTATGCGCTCGACAAGCTCGACGAGAGCGGCGAACGCGAACCGCTTGCGAGCCGCCATGCCGAGTATTACCGTGGCCTCTTCGAGCGGGCCGAGGCCGAATGGGAGACCCGGCCCCCAGCAGAATGTCTGGCCGATTACGGGCGCCAAATCGACAATGCGCGCGCTGCGCTCGACTGGGCGTTTTCGCCCGAAGGTGATGCCTCTATCGGCGTTGCGCTGATGGCCGCCGCGCTGCCTCTGTGGACTCAGCTTTCTCTGCTCGGCGAAGCGCGAAGCCAGGTCATGCGGGCGCTCGCAGCACTCGATAGTATAGCGGCACCCGATCGGCGGCGCGAGATGCTGCTGCAGGCGGCGCTCGCCAATGCCGTGCTTGGAACAGTCGGCACCGTCGATGCCGTCGAAGCTGCCTGGAACCGCGCGCTCGAACTGGCCGAGGAACTTGACGAGATCGACCACCAACTGCGGGCCCTCTACGGACTTTATCTCTATAAAATGCGGATCGGCGAATATCGCACCGGCCTCGCTTTCGCCCGCAGGTTCCGGAGCGCCGCCGAGAAAAAGGCCGATCCGTCAGATCTGCTGCAGGGCGACCGGATCGTCGGCGTCTCGCTGTTTTTGCTCGGCGATCCGGGTGGGGCTCGGGCGCAGATCGAGCGCTTGCTGGCGCGATCCCCTGGTCTCAGGCCCCGATTGCAGGCGGTTCGCTTCGGGCTCGATCAGAGGGTCGCCGCATTGTTCCACCTCTCGCGCATTCTCTGGGTGCAGGGCTATCCCGACCAGGCGGTGCGGATCGCTGCCGCCGGAGTCGACGAGGCGGTGGCGATCGACCACCCGATTTCGCTCTGCTTTGCGCTGGCTGATGGCGCCTGCCCGGTTTCTGCCTGGGTCGGTGACAATTCGGCGACGGCGCGGTTTATCAGCATGCTATCCGAGCGGGCGGAAAAGCTTGGCCTCGCGATCTGGCACGCCTACGGCCTTGCGTGGCGCGGCTGGCTCGCCGATCGGGAAGGCGATTCTGAAACCGCAATCGCGCTGTTTGGTGCTGCGATCAGGGAATTTCGCGCGACCCAGTTCGATCTGCATTTCACGATCTTTCTCGGCTCCTTTGCCGAAATTTTAACACGCGCGGGGCGTATCGCGGATGGCGCCGCGGTGATCGACGAGGCAGTCAGGCGCGCAGAGCTCACCGAGGAGCGATGGTGCTATCCCGAATTGCTGCGCATCCGGGGAGACATCACATGGCGCTTTGACGGTCCGGATGCGGCCCAGCTTGCGACGGATCTCCATATGCGAGCGCTCGACTGGGCGCGCGGGCAAGGAGCGCTGTCCTGGGAATTGCGCGCCGCCATGAGCCTCGCCCGGCTGTTGCACGATCAGGGCCGTCCCGCCGACGCATTGGCGCTCCTCCAGCCGGTCTACGACCGCTTTACCGAAGGGTTCGACACCGCCGACCTCAAGACGGCTAAGACGCTTCTTGATGCTGTCCGATAAAGTTGGCTGCCGCCCGGTATTAGCTACTCGCTCCAGGAAGTGTCGGTCCTTGTACACGTGCCGGCCGCGACTGTAGCAGCAAGGTCCCCTTTCGGCGCTGTGCAGCCGATAGCCGCAGGTGATTATGGTGAGGTCGGACCCGACCGGTGCCCCGCGAGCCTAATGCCCGGAGTTGCCCGATACTGTTCTCTAATGGGTCAAGGGCGGCGGCTCGTTTGTACGCGATAATGACGCTCGTCGGGCGTCTGCGTTCTCTACGTGCTCATGTGGCACTTGATGGGGTCAGCTGGGTGCGGAGCGGCTCGGTTGAAATCGCAGTCGGCTAAACGACCGCCTGCTACAGAATCGGCGCCGTCATCTGCTCCCTCCCTCGGGCGTCGCTCCGCTCGGGAGCTCGGTTCGACCTCCTGTCCGGCTACTGTTGCTCGGCTACGCCGGTTTGAATTCGGTGCCGTGTAGCCCTACGGCGGCGAGAACTACTTGCCCTGCGTGGAATGTGCCTTTCTGCGATCCTTCCATCTTCGATTTCGATCTAATGAGACCGCTGGCAAAGCGCCCCAAAATTGGCTTCGGCCTGTGAGCCTTACACACGATCCATCGTGGCGCGGCTTTCGATAGGGACCCTAAGCCGGGTGGGGGGATATCGCGGCATCCGATAGAAATCTTGCGGTCCCGGCGCCTGAAACGGGCGGCGCGAGCAACTGAACGCCAAGCCGGTTTCCGGCCCTTCGTGGTCGCTATGTGGTCGCTACGTCTGCGACCTTCGCATTTTCTATCGTCTAACGCATTGATTTCATGGTCGGAGTGAGAGGATTTGAACCTCCGGCCCCTGCCTCCCGAAAGCAGTGCTCTACCAGGCTGAGCTACACTCCGCCGACCGGGGGCGGTCTATACCGCCAACCCCGCGCCCGCGCAAGCCGGCGGCTCCGGCGCAACCTGTATACGGGCGCGGCAGACAGCAGGCGCGCCGAGCCTCATGCGGAGTTTGGCCGACAGTGCGTCAAAAGCGGCGGTCACCGGCGAAAGCGGCGGCGGCTACCAGCGCGCGTCGCTCCGGGCTGTCGCCAAACGGAGCAAGCGCGCCAGTCGCGGCGGCGGCATAGCTGCCGGCGCGCGCCAGGGTTTCGGCAATCGCTCCCCGGTGCTCGACGAGGGCGATCGCGCGTTCCAGATCGCCTGGCCGCTGATCGAGCTCTTCGAGCGTGCGGCGCCAAAACCCGCGTTCCTCCTCGTCGCCGCGAGCAAAAGCCAGTAGCACCGGCAAGGTCACCTTGCCGTCGCGGAAATCGTCGCCGACACTCTTGCCGAGCTCGGCCTCGCGCGCCGAGAAATCGAGGAGATCGTCGACCAGCTGAAACGCGATCCCAAGATTGCGGCCGAACCGGTCGAGCGCCTCCTCCTCATCAAACGGGCATTCCGCCAGTACCGCCCCGATCCGGCTCGCGGCGGCGAACAATTCCGCAGTTTTCGATTGGATCACCGCGAGATAATCGGCTTCGGTCGTCGCGGTGTTGCCGGTGGTCATCAGCTGCATGACCTCGCCCTCGGCGATCACGGCGGAGGCCCGCGACAGAATTTCGAGAACCCGCAGCGAGCCGTCCGCGACCATCAGCTCGAACGACCGGCTGAACAGGAAATCGCCGACCAGCACCGCCGGTTTGTTGCCCCAGACCGCATTTGCGGTGTCGCGGCCGCGGCGCAGGTCGCTCGCATCGACGACATCGTCGTGCAGCAACGTCGCGGTGTGGATGAACTCGACAGCAGCGGCGAGTGCGATGTGGCGATCTCCACGGTAGCCGCACATTCGCGCGCAGCCGAGGGTCAGCATCGGCCGCAGCCGCTTGCCGCCGCCGGCGATGATGTGGCCCGCCAGCTGCGGGATCAGAGCGACCGGGCTGCGCATGCGTTCAAGGATCAGGCGATTGACGCGCTCGAGGTCGCCCTTCAGCAGCCGGCCCAACGCGTCGAGCGACGGTGTCGGCACTATTCCCACCTGTTCGACACCCGCCCCCAGCGCCACCCGGCTCCCCCAACGATCCGCTTCAACCCTTTGCCCGGCGATGCGATCGGCTTGACGCGCCGGGACCGCGGTGAGCATAGAATGACAATAAGACCGGTCAAGAGCCGCACACCGCCCCGATCGGCAGTAAGACGCGATGAAGGAATTGCTGCGCACCAACAACCCCGTTCGCCTCTCCTGGCTACAGGCGCTGTTGCGCGATTCCGGGATCGATAGCCTGGTGCTGGACCATCACACCAGCCTCGTCGAAGGCAATATTGGGGCCATTCCGCGCCGCCTGATGGTATCCGATCACGACTTTATCCGGGCGCGCGCCTTGCTCGCGACCGCCGGTGAGGGCGAACGGTGAGCGAGGCACCTGCTGCGGCCGCCGCGGCTTTTACCGAAGACCGGCTGCTCGGCGGCCGTGTGCGTCTGCGTCAGCCGGGGGACGGCTATCGCGTGGCGATCGATCCGGTGTTTCTTGCTGCGGCCGTGGCCGCCGAGCCGCATCAGCTGGTGCTCGATGTCGGTTGCGGCGCCGGTGCCGCGATGCTGTGCCTTGGCCTGCGCGCGCCGGAGGCCCGCATCGTTGGCCTCGAAATGCAGCGCGACCTCGTCCGCCTTGCCGGCGACAATGCGATATTGAACGGGATGGAAGCGCGCATCTCGGTCATGATTGGCGATTTGCTGCACGCGCCCCCCCGGCTGTCGTTCGGCGCGTTCGACCACGTGATGGCGAACCCGCCCTATAACGAGCGCGGCCGGAGCATGCCGGCGGCAACGGCCGGCAAAGCCGAGGCAACCGTCGAGGGTGCGGCGGACCTCGGCGCGTGGGTGCGGTTTGCGCTCGCGATGGTGCGGCCAAAGGGCAGCGTCACCTTTATCCACCGCGCCGACCGCATCGACGCGCTGTTGGGCGAGATCGCAGGTCGCGCCGGCGAGGTTGTGATCTATCCGTTATGGGCCGCTGCAGACCGGCCGGCCAGCCGCGTCCTGGTGCGCGCCCGCAAGCAGATCGCGGCACCGGCGCGGCTCGCGCCCGGACTGGTGTTGCATCGAGCCGACGGCAGGCTCAGCGAAGAGGCCGAGAGGATTTTGCGCGACGGCAAGGCGCTGGATCTCTGATCGGTCGATCAAACGCCGAGGTGGTGCGGCCGCGTCTGTCGCCCCATTTGAAGCGTCATGGCTATTCGCGACCATCTCGATGTCGAGCGGCTGTGGCGGCGGGGCCCGGTGGTATCGGTGCTGCGCTTTGAAGGCGTGATCCTGCCGCGGGTGCGCCGCAACGCGATCTCGCTCGCGAGCCACGCCGCGGCGATCGAGCGGGCGTTTCGCGTACCGGGGCTGGTGGCAGTGGCCATCGTCATCAATTCGCCGGGCGGCGCACCGGCGCAATCGGCGCTGATTTACCGGCGCATCCGCCAGTTCGCGGAGCAGAAGAACGTCCCGGTCTTTGCTTTTGCCGAGGATGTGGCAGCCTCAGGCGGCTATTGGCTGGCTCTTGCCGGCGACGAGATTTACGGTGAGGAGACGTCGCTGTTGGGCTCGATCGGCGTCGTCAGCGGCGGCTTTGGCGTGCACGAGCTGATCCGGCGGTTTGGCATCGAGCGCCGGCTTTACACCGCCGGAGCCCACAAATCGCTGCTCGATCCGTTCCTGCCGGTGAGCCCCGGCGATGTCGAACGGCTAGAGGTGCTGCAACAGGATATCCATCGGACGTTTAAAGACCATGTCCGGCGCCGTCGTGCCGGAAAGATCGACGCCGCCGACGAGAGTCTGTTCAACGGCGACGTGCTGACCGGACACATGGCGGCACAGCGCGGGCTGATTGACGGCATCGGTGAATTGCGCGGCGTGTTGCGCGCTCGCTATGGCGAAAATGTGCGCCTGCGCGCAATCACCGCCGAGCGGCGGCGGCCGCTCTGGGGGCGGCTGCCGTTTGTCGGCCATGAGCCGGCCGAGCTGATCGCAGATTTCACCGATTGGCTCGAGGCGCGCCTGTTGTGGGACCGCTTCGGTCTATGAGCGCCAACTGTTTGACAATGCGCCTTCCGCTCAGGAGGAGGCTGAGCCGCAAAGTAATGGCAGGGAGGGCGAGGTAAATTGTTGCATATGTCAGCAAGCCTTGACTGGGTTCCGGTCAGGCCGGTAAATCTCGACGATGTTTGAATTTCCTAAGCTGGTTTTCCTGATACTGATATTCGGCGCCGTATGGATTTTCTACCGTTGGATGAATAATCAGATGCGCGAACTGCCGCGACGGCGGGCAGCGCGGCCTGCGCGGACGATCCCGGCCGAGGATCTCATATCTTGTGGCGTGTGCGGCTCCTATGTCGCGGCAGTTGCACCCTCGTGCGCGCGGTCCGATTGCCCGCGGCCGCGGTGACGCCTGGGTCATAGTAGGCAATCATGAGCTTCCAATCGTTGATCGCCGATCTGCAGCAATTCTGGGCGCAGCAGGGTTGCGTCATTTTGCAACCCTATGACATCGAGGTCGGCGCCGGGACCTTTCACCCGGCGACAGTGCTGCGCGCGTTGGGGCCCGAGCCGTGGCGCGCCGCCTATGTTCAGCCGTCGCGGCGGCCGACCGACGGCCGTTATGGGCAGAATCCCAACCGCTTGCAGCATTTCTATCAGATGCAGGTGATCCTCAAGCCGGCGCCGGCCGACAGTCAGGAGCTTTATCTGGCGAGTCTTGCGGCACTCGGAATCGAGTCCCGCCGCCACGATATTCGCTTTATCGAGGATGATTGGGAGAGCCCGACCTTAGGCGCCTGGGGTCTCGGCTGGGAGGTATGGCTCGACGGCATGGAGGTCAGCCAATTCACCTATTTTCAGCAGGTCGGCGGCATCGACTGCGACCCGGTCTCGACCGAGCTGACCTATGGTCTCGAACGGCTTGCCATGTATGTGCAGGGTGTTTCGAGCGTGTTCGATCTCGACTATAATGGTGTCTGCGGCCCCGGGCGAATTAGCTATGGCGATGTGTTCCAGCGTGCCGAGCGCGAATTTTCGGCGTTTAATTTCGTACTCGCCGATACGGCATTGCTGACCCGCCATTTTGCCGACGCCGAAGGCGAGTGCCGTGCCCTGCTGGAGCACGGGGTGGCCCTCCCAGCTTACGATCAGTGCCTGAAGGCGAGCCATTTGTTCAATCTGCTCGACGCCCGCGGGGCGCTGAGCGTGACCGAGCGAGCCGCTTACATCCTGCGCGTACGCGACCTCGCCAAGGCTTGCTGCGAAGCCTGGCTCGCCGGCGCAAATTCCTGAGGGAGAAGCGACATTACTCTTCGCGCTCACCCTCCCGCTGTGCGG
>DASXMC010000064.1:0-3389 GCA_036495885.1 Allostellaceae bacterium
TCCAGCCCGTGGCCCCCGTCACCTCATCGACCGCCGCCCCCTCGGGGCGGCGCAGCATTGCAACGACCTCGTCCTGCTTCGAGGAGCGCTTCGGGTCGCGTTGCGGCTCCGGCTCCGGCAACATCTATCTATTTTGCGCCGGCGCAATGCCGACGGTGACCCCACTCACGATCTCGTCGCGCTGCAAAGCCAGTCTTTTCCGGATAATCCTCTGGCGCTGTTGGGTGAGGTTCTCGCATGGAATTGCTCGGCCCAAAAGCGATCTGCAGTGGGCGTAATGGGTGGCTCGCTATACGTTGAAGCGGGATCCACGTAGTGGCCCGCTGGCGCTGCGGAACTCCGCCGCGGCAGCGCGCTCGCGCAGCGCGAATTTCTGGGTCTTGCCCGTCGACGTCTTCGGCACTGCTTCGAAAAGCACGGTCCGCGGCACCTTGAAATGTGCCAGGTGCTCGCGGCAAAAGGCGATAATTTCGTCAGCCGTGGTGCTGGCCTCAGGCTTTAGGGTTACGAAGGCGCAGGGTGTTTCGCCCCACATCGGGTCGGGGCGCGCGACAACCGCTGCTTCGATCACGCAAGGGTGGCGGTAGAGGACGTCTTCGACCTCGATCGTCGATATGTTTTCGCCGCCAGAGATGATGATGTCCTTCGAGCGGTCCTTCAGCTCGATATAACCGTCGGGGTGCATGACCCCGAGGTCGCCGGTACGGAGCCAGCCGCCGGAAAAGGCCTCCTCGGTCGCACGCGGGTTCTTGAGGTATCCTTTCATCACGGCGTTTCCTCGCATCACCACCTCGCCCAGTGTTGCGCCGTCAGCGGCAACCGGAACGAGGCTCGCCGGGTCGGCAACGGTCAGCCCGTCGAGCACCGGATAGGCGACGCCGTGGCGCGCTTTGAGCCGTGCCCGTTCGGCGGCAGGCAACTCGTCCCATTCGTCGTGCCAAGCGCAAATAACGGCCGGACCATAGACTTCGGTCAGACCGTAGACGTGGGTGATATGAAACCCAAGTCCCTCCATCCCCTCAATGACCGCAGCAGGCGGCGCCGCCCCCGACGTCATCATCTCGATCCGCCGGTCGAGCGTACGCTTCAGCCCTGCCCCGGCATTGAGCAGCATGTTCATGACCACAGGGGCACCGCATAGATGGGTTACTCCTTCGCGCGAGATCACCTCGTAGATCGCCGCGGCGTCGACGCGCCGGAGGCAAACATGGGTGCCGGCCATCGCCGTGATCGTCCATGGAAAACACCAGCCGTTGCAGTGAAACATCGGCAAGGTCCAGAGATAGACCGGGTGGTGCCCCATGCCCCAGGCGAGAACGTTGCCGAGAGCGTTGAGATAGGCGCCGCGGTGGTGGTAGACGACCCCCTTCGGATTGCCGGTTGTGCCCGACGTGTAGTTAAGGGCGATGGCGTCCCATTCATCCTCGGGCGTCACTTCCGGGAAGGAAGGGTCGCCGGTCGCGAGGAATGCCTCGTAATCCATTTCGCCGAGGAGCTTGCCGCCCGGTCCCATCGCATCGGCGATGTCGATCACGACGGGTTTTCGCTCGAGCTGATCCAGAGCCTGCTCGATCACGGGGGCAAACTCGCTGTCGGTAATCAATACCTTGGCCTCGCCGTGCTTGAGCATGAAGGCGATCGTCGCCGCATCGAGCCGTATGTTGAGCGCATTCAACACCGCCCCGGCCATCGGCGCCCCAAAATGCGCCTCGAACGCTTCCGGGATATTCGGCGCCATCACCGCAACGGTGTCGCCGCGTCCGACCCCGCGGGCCGTCAACGCTGCCGAGAGCCGGCGGCTGCGTTCGAGGACTTCGCGCCAGCTGTAGCGCCGCTCTCCGTAAGCGAGAGCCAGCCGATTGGGATATACCGACGCGGTACGCAACAAGAAGCTTATTGGGGTCAGCGGCACGTAATTCGCCGCGGTCTTGTCGAGCCCGCTCTCGTAGGGATGAGTGGCTTGTATGCTCATGTCGGGTTTGCGCCTCCGCCGGTAAAGGTAGGCCGACCATTCGGAAAGTGCTCTGTCATAGTCGGCAAGGAGCGCGATTCGAACATCACGCTTTTAATACGCGTTCGTACTCTTTCCATAATTAGCGTGAGAATCGTTTAGGACATCATTCAAGTAGTATCCCATTTCGTGTTCTACAACTTCGCATGAGTCGTAGTCATAACGGTTTCACCTCCAATAGTACTTACAACGAGCTACTTACCCTAAGTAGAAGATTTAGAGGGCGCTACCGCTTAGCTTTTGGTCAGCTCGTGACCGGCCGCAGCGGCCCGGCGGTATCGGTCAGCCGGCAACAGCTGCCAAGCCGCCGCGGCTGGCATCGGGCGGCGCCGGCCTGGTTTTGCGTCAGGTCTCCTTAGGAGGCAATGCTGGGTGAACTTTCTATTTCGCGGCCGTCGCGCCCCAGATCAAAGGTGACGAAGCCGTCCTGGCCATTGGGCCGTTGCAACACCTCCGGGTGGTGCAGGGTGCGCACCGTATCGTTGTAGCCCGATCTCCAGTGCTCCTCCATTGTCGTCCGGGAAAATTCGTAATCCTTGAAGTTTCGGTCGTAATTCTTCCTGTAGCTCAACTGAATGACGTTGTAGACTTTCTCGTCCGCCTCTGCCGCGAGCGTCTCCGCCTCGGGAGTCTGCAGCAACTCCTTGGGCATCTTGGCCAATAGCTTGGCGGTCGCGCGGCGGAGGATCTGCACCTTCTTGAACTGGTCTGTCGCCATCCGGGTGTGGCTTGAGAAAAGGATATCCTTCTCGCGCACCTCGCTCTCGACAAAATTGCGTGGAAGGTCGCCGCGGGCGCTCCATAGATCCACTTGGAAGGCGAGCGTGTCCTTTCTCGGCGGGGTATCCAGCATCCATTGCAGCGGCGTATTGATGACGAGACCGCCGTCCCAATAGTACTCGTCTCCGATCTTGATCGTCGGAAGCGAAGGCGGCAGCGAGCCGCTGGCCATGACATGCTTCGGGCAGATCCGGCATGTGGTGCTGTCGAAACGAACGGCGTTGCCAGTGCGTACATTGACCGCGCAGGCACTAAAGCGCGTCGCCCCTGCATTGATCAGGTCAAAATCCACCAGGCGTTCGAGGGTCGATTTCAGCGGGGCGACGTCGTAGTAGCTGAGGGTTTCGAGGTTGCTGTTCTGATGGAGGTAGGGAGGGGGCACACGCAGTTTGAAAAAGCCTGGCGCGCCGCCAAGCAGCGCGCCCAATGAACGCCCATGATTGACGACTCTCTGGAAACTGTCGTGGATCTTCAAGCCTGCGAAATAACGCGCCCCGGACGGGGGCCCGCTGACGGTTTCCCAGAACTCGCGCAATCTGTCGACGCGCCGTTCCGGGGGATTGCCGGCGATTAGGGCCGCGTTCACTGCGCCGATCGA
>DASXMC010000065.1:0-6274 GCA_036495885.1 Allostellaceae bacterium
CTACGTTTGCGGTCACATGGAGATCGGTCGCCGGCACGCAAGCACTACCGCAAATCCCGTTTGCCGGGGTAGTGGCGACGCCAACGTTTATCAAGTCGGCGGCATTGGTTGACCTATTTTCCATGCCGGCCGCAGCAGCATCAAGATCATAACCGCATACCGCCGAGGTTTGTATGACGATCAACCCGCAGCAATTCGCAGACCAGGTTGTAATTCCGACATTGCAGATGCTGGAGCGACAGGCCGGCATTCCCTTTTCCGACACGGCCTTTCATCTCGTCATGGGGACGATCGCGCAGGAAAGCTTGATGGGCACCTATCTGGTGCAGCAGGTGGGGCCGGCCCTGGGCATCGGACAAATCGAACCAGCCTCGCTGGCGACGGTTCTGGCGGCACTGAACACCAACGAAAAGGCGGCGCTGGCGACCATCGCTACCCCCGCCAGCCCAGCGCACAATGTAGTTGCAAACCTGCCTTATGCGGTCGCAATTATACGCCTGTTTTATTGGAAGGTTCCCGCACCATTGCCGGCGCAGAGCACCGTCTCCGCGGTCTATTCTTATTACAAACAGTGGTACAATACGGCGGCAGGGGCAGCGACATTGATGCAGTTCGCACAGAATTGGGCATTGACCGGCATATCGCTGCCGGCGGATTGAGGGTCAGCAAATGAGGCTATTTGGTCTGGTCGCGCTGACCGCGGCGGCGCTCCTGTGCGCGTGTCATGGCCTCGGGCGGGTCCCACCGCCACAGCCGCAGCCCGCCTCGTTTGTTACAACAGTCGGCCAGAGTGCGGTTCCGACGATTTATTCGGGACCGTGCGACTATCTCGTCGGCGGCTGCGCCGAAGCCTACAGTTTAACCCACGCGATGACCCGGAACTATGCTGGGAAGCTGTTTCAGCTCTACAACGGCACGACCAGGCTCGATATCGGCCAAGCCTCCAACGGCTCGACCGATATGACGACCTGGTCGGTGTTCTGCAGCGGCACCGCGTCGAACTGCGTTGTCAGTAAGATCTACGCCCAGATCCAGGGGCATTCGAACGATCTTGTCCCATCGACGTTCAATGCACCAAACGGCCCGAATTGCAGCACCGGCGGCACCTATCAGTGCGCGCCGCCGTTCGCGATTAATGGGACGACCGGCCTGCCGGACATCACCGTCGGCGAGAGCGGGTACGAGTTTACGATCGCGAGCGACGCCGGGCTTACCGGCGTTCCTGCCGGGGCCGGCACCGACGTGACCGTAATCCTCAGCGGGCGGGCGGTGGAACCGCCGGGCGGCGGCACCAATTGCTGCGGTACCGCCGGAAAGATGCATTGCTATAACTGCGCCGACACGCCCGGCCAGGATTTCACGATCGGTCTGTCGTGGAGCAACGCCGGCACGTTCATGAACTGCCCGACATCGAGTACGTTTTGCTTGGGGCTCGATATCGAGCAGCAATATCAGACGGGCGGCAATCTCGGCTCGTCGCCGGTCGATTTTATTGCGATGTCGTCGTGGAACCACACGACCAACTACCTCACCGGCGCGGTCAACGGCAAGACCGTGTTTTACACCCTGCCGCCGGGCGGCGACACGATGGCGCCCGGCAACAGCATGCATTGGGGAGGCGGCGGCGATCTGAGCCAATATGCGATGGGGATCAATCGTGATGTGCTGTTTGTGAACCGGGCGATCGCGCTCTCCGAATTTGTCGCAGTAACCCGGAACCTCAAGCTCTTCTACTCGGGCTTGAGCTTCCCGACACCGAATTGAGCGGACGCCGGCCGTGACGATCTCTCACGTCCAGGGCACTTCCAATGCCGGCGGCGGCAGCTCCGCCACCTCAATCGCCGCGACGTTCGGCAGTGCAGTCACCTCGGGGGACGGCGTTGTTGTTGTCTTTGGTTATGGTACATCCGTCGGCGATCTGTCTGCCGCCCCGACGATCACCGACGATAAAGGCAACTCCTACACTTATGTTGAAAGAGATTCTCAGCCCGGCGCCTACGGTCAGGGCGTCGCCTATCTCCTAAACATTCCCAATGGGCCGTCGACGATCACCGTGACATTTCCCGAGGGTCACGCATTTCCCTCTATCATCATCGACGAATATTCCGGGATCGGTTCGTTCGACCAGCACGGGGTCACCGCTGGCGGGTCTGGCGGCCTGACGTTCTCGGCGCCGTCGATTACCACGACCGTCGCAGATCTGGTTTACTGCTACTGCTGGGAAAACAGCGGCACCCTGTCGCCGGGGTCGACTTTTACTCAGACCGGAGCGCCCTTTACCAACGTCACCGCCGAGTACCTGGTGCAGAGCTTGGCCGGGTCGATCACCGCGACGATGACCGGCAGCGGCGGGCAGCCCTATGTCATCGGCGTTGTCGCGTTCTCCCCTTCGGGCGCCGGCGGGACGGCGGTCACCGTCACGACACCGATGCCGATCGAAAACCTCGCGGGCCAGAGCATCGACAATACTGGCCAGATCGAATTCCTAACCAGCATTATGCCGCCGCCCTTGTGGATCGAGTGGACCGCAGCATCCTCGACGTTGGTCAGCCGCGACAGCCTGCTCCCGATTGAGGTGTTGGGGACGGCCTCGACCGGGCGCATTCAGCTCGAGTGGCTGGCGACTCTACCACCGTCTGGCGGTGCGACCCCAGTGTCGCCGTCGCCGTTCCAGATCGAATTCTCCGTAGCGATCCGGCGCGATACGCTGTTGGCGGGCGAGTGGCAGGGCACGACTGGCGGCAGTGTCGTTGCCGATTCCGCGACTTATCTCGAATGGCTGGTGCGCCGGGCGAGCGATTCGACGCTAACTGCTGAGGCGATTGCGCGCGAGATGCGCGAAGCGTTCCTGTCGCTCGAAAACCTGTCGGCGGGCTTGGCAGCAGTCGGCGCCGACAGCCCGGTGCCGCTCGAGGTCACCGTACCCATCCGCAGCGATGTGGGGTTGCCCAGCGCATGGGCGCTCGCGGTGTCGCTCGCCGCCGGTATGCCACTGCCGTTCGAAGTCGTCGGTGAAAAGCCGTCACCCGCCCCGGCTATCCCGCAAGTCTCGGGACGCCGGCGGCGTCTGTTTCGGGTCTGAAACCATGCTCCTCGTCGACCCCGCCTCCCCGCTCGCACCTGGCGAGACCGACACTTTTGTCTTCGACTTTACTGCCGACGCCGGCCAGGCCGAAATCCTAACCGCCGCATGGACCGTGCGGATGCTGCCTTACCAGCCCGGCAACGGTTATGCCTCGGTAACGTCAGCACCGGACCCGGCTTACGTTACGCAAAGCCGCACCAGCAACATGGTTCAGCAGCCCGGGGCGCTGCCAGGCCTGCCGCCGCAGACCCTAAGCGGCCAGTTCGCCACCGCCGAAATCGGCGGCTTCCCGCCATCTGCCGCCGGCAGCTGGTTTATCGTGGAAGCGACCGTCGCTCTGAGCGACGGCCGCACCTTGGAGGCGAGTGTGCAGGTACTGTGTTCGTGAACCGGCGCGCAGCACCGCGCCCGCCAACGCCAGTCTCGGTTTCCGGCTGCAGCCCTCCGACAAGCCGCCGACCCACACCGTCCGCATCGATATTTATCTTGTTAATTTCTGGTTTGCAATTTGTCGGGCGACGGCGCCCGGCAGCAGCGGGTTCGGCTCGCTGACCAACACGGCGACGGTATTGAGCGGTCTTCATGACCGCATGGCGAACAGCGGCGCCGGGTCGGGCGGCATCGATGTCACCGGCTGGTTCTATGATGTGCTGGGCGAGGTGGTCGACACCCGCTGCTCCCTGCAGCCAAATTTCGCGTGAATCGACTGGGATTGGAATGACGATCAATGGTGGATCAGATGACCGCGGCGCATGACGATTCCGAATTGCTGCGCCGGCTGGATCGCGCGCTGAACGATTTTCAGTCAACCCGCAACGATTTTCAGGCGACCCGAGATGACGTCATCGCCCTCAAACAGGGTTATGGCAATCTGCAGGGCGGGATGGTCGAGCTGCGCGGCTCGGTCGATCGCTTGGTCAGCCGCTTTGAAGAAGCGCGCCGCACCAACTGGCCGTTGATCGCGGTGCTCGCCGGCATGCTGCCGGTGCTGTTGACCGGGACCGGTTTTATCATGTCGAGCTTTACCGCGAACGCGGTTGCCCCGATCAACTCGGCGATAACCGAATTGCGCTCAACCCAAACCGCAAACGATCTGACCTTGCGCGCCCTCGCTGCCGACCAGCAGAGCCAGGCGCGCGACCAGATCGCGATCAACCAGCAGGTCAGCCGCAACAGCGCCGAGATGCCGCAAGTGCACGATCAGATCACGACATTGCAGCAGCGCACCGCGTCCTCGCTCGAGGCCGACAGCGCCTCGCGCACCGACCGCGGACAATTGAACGAGCGGGTTGCCAAACTCGAAGCCGCACTCGCCACCGAGGTCGCCGACCGCCGTTCGGACGGCGCGACGTTTGGCACGCATTTGGGCGAGATCGAGACCCAATTTCATGCGGTCAGCGATGTCGGCAATCTGCGCGGCGCGCAACAGGAGCGGATGAATGCGCTTTTGTGGCACAAGGCCTTTGGCGAAGATTATCCGGTCGGCACGTTTTTCCCGCCCGCGATGTTCGGCGGGACGCCGTTGAACGGCCACTAGGCGCTCAGCAATCAAACTTTCGTGATCGCCGCCCCGGGCTACGGCTCGGGGCGTTTTTTTGTTTTAGGTGCGGGTTGCCTTGTCGCCGGTGATCGTGCTCCCTGGTTTAGTTAGCGGGGAGGGCCGGGCCTATCCTGACCGACAATGGTAATGTCGAAGAATGGCGGGGCTGGTTAAGTCTGGCGCCCATCAGCGCCAACCCGGCGCTGCCCGAGGGCACCAGCGCGATCCCATGGACCCGGAAAACCAGGCCGAACTCGCTTCTGTGGCGCCAGGAATTTCGGCGTTGGGATCTGCGCAACCGCTAGCCGCTGTTGGCGCTGTTGCGCGGCATCCCCGCCTCACAGGTGGTGGTGGCATGATCGACCTCGACGGCTTGCCCACGATCCTGACGCGCGCGGTTCACGCGCGCTCGCGATCGAAGAACTGCCCGAATTAAGGGACGCGTTGATGAGCCATCATCAGCTGCCGATCTGCACCATTCTGATCGGTCATGGCGGCTGGTACATCAATCTCGGCCACGGCTCGGCCGAGATCGCGGCACAGGGCAACACCCTCGCCGACTGCCGATGCGCTGTCGGCAGCGTCGATTAGCGTGTTTCGCCCTACCCTCCCCGGCATCCACTGTGGTGCCGCGGCGAAATACTGCCGGAGCCATCGCCACCGACCGAAGCCGCGTTATCCGCCCAAAGCATGGTAATTCTGATATCGAGCGCACCGACTTCGGTCGGTGCGCTTTTTTTATTTTTTGGGTATGGGCTTCTACCTTTAGCCCGACTTCGCGGATTAGCCCGTGGATGGGGCGATTTTGGGCTGGCTGCGAGCGTGCAAGCAATTGAATTCGCGGGGCTCGTATTGTCGAGTATCGGATAAATCGGCTGTAGTGAAGACCTACCCTATTCTCCGGGTCGAGTTTGTGCGCCAAGATTCGCGCCATCATGTTTCTGCGGCAGACCCGACGGCAGAAGGACGGAAAGACGCACGTCTATTGGAACATCGTCGAGAATCGACGTCTCGATGATGGCCGGGTGGTGCAGCGGCAAATTTTGTATTTGGGAGAGATCCAATCGTCGCAGACCGCAGCCTGGCGCAGGGCAATCGAGGTGTTCGACGCGGCCTCGGGGGAACCGCAGACGCTGGCGCTGTTCCCGGAGGATCGCGGCGAGGCAGTGGCCGATGACGCCGCGGTGGTGCGCCTTTGCCTATCGGCGATCAGACTGTGCCGGCCGCGGCAATGGGGGGCGTGCTGGCTCTCGGGTCAGCTGTGGCGCGAGCTGCAGTTGGACCAATTCTGGGCCGAGCGTCTGCCGCCGAGCCGCAAGGGTACGCGCTGGGATCAGATTCTCCAGGTTTTGGTGGCCTATCGGCTGATCGCACCCGGCAGCGAGTGGAAGCTGCATCGCGAGTGGTTCGGCAACAGCGCCATGGCCGATTTGCTGGGCGCCGATTTTGGCCTGGCTGAGGCGCACAAGCTGTACGCCTGCCACGATCGGTTGCTCGAGCACAAGGACACGTTGTTCTCGCATCTGGTTGGTCGCTGGCGGGATCTGTTCAACGCCAGCTTTGACGTGCTGCTCTATGATCTGACCAGTACCTATTTCGAGATCGACGCGGCGCAGCTGCCGGAAGGCGACAAGCGCCGGCATGGCTAC
>DASXMC010000066.1:0-3522 GCA_036495885.1 Allostellaceae bacterium
AGAGTGTCGTCACCTGGACTCTCACCCCTACACGCACAGGGACCCACCTGCGCATGGAGCAGTCGGGCTTCCGGCCGGATCAGCAACAGGCCTACCAGGGCGCCAAGGACGGGTGGCCGCGGTTCATCGACGGCCTCGAACGGGTGATTACGGGGCTGGAGTGACCCTGATCGCCAAAGACATCTCGACCTCTTGAGGAGGCCCGATTATGCAAGCACGAATCGGAAACCCGGCAGTTGTCTTGCCGGAGGCGATGCAGGCCTTGCTCGCGCTCGCCAAAGCCACCGAGACCGACGGCGTACCTTACCTCACGCACAAACTTGTGCAGTTGCGCGCGAGCCAGATCAACGGCTGTGGCGTCTGCGTAACAGGCGCCAGCTGGCTGTGGCGCCGGTTCGGCAATTGCCGATTTGTCACGTCAGGCTGCTGCTAGGCGCGCCCGGCGCTGATGTTGTCGCGGCGTTTGGCGGCGGTGTCAGCCTTGGCGAAATCATCGTCGTCAAAACCGTAGAGGCGGGCACCCCCCACCAGGATCTTGCCGGCGATCTCGGGGGTGATGCTGGGGTTGCGCAATACCCGGCTCGACACCTTTGGAAAACTCGAGTCGAAATGCGGAAAATCGCGCGACACGCAAATATTGTCGGCGCCGCCCCGCAGCTCGACGACCGAGCCGACTTCGCGTTCGCCGCTCTCGATCGCCGAAAAGCAGTTGCGCTGCCAGTATTCGAACGACGTCAGTTTCAGATAGGGCGCGTCCGCCTGATGATGCTGGCGCAGATCCCATTCGATGCGGCCCAACAACCCCGGCACCCACCAGCTCTGCGCTTCGAGAAATGCGACCTTGAGGCGCGGATAGGATTCTAAAATGCCGCCCAGCAGCAGTGCTATCAGCGCAAATTGCACCTCGGTCAAGTGGCTGGCGACATGGCGCATAAAGCGGTTTTCGCCAAAGCGCGGCTCGATTGTCGAGTAGTATGAGCCAGTGCCCTCGTGAAAGCACAGCGGAACGCCCAAATCCTGCAGCATCCCGTAGAGCAGATCCCAATAGGTCGAGTGCCAGTAGTGGCCATTGACATAGTTCGGCCGGTCAAAGGCGCCGACCGCACCGTATTCTTTGATGCAGCGATAAAGCTCGCGGCAGGCGAGGTTGACATCGTGGACCGGCAGCATCGCCGCCATTTTGAGCTGCTCCGGGCTGTGCTGGACAAAATCGTGCAGCCAGTCGTTGTAGGCGCGGCAGATCGCGTTGGAGAACTGTGGGTCCATTTCGTCGCGCGCGAGAAACGATAGGCCGGCGGTCGGGAACAAGACGGCGATGTCGATCCCCTCCATCTCCATGCCGATGATTTGGGCTTCGGCATCGTAGCCGCGCCCGACCGCGAACATGACATTCTTGTTACCGCGGGCGCCGACAAGCGGGCCGCGGATGCGGTTGTATTGCGAAATGTTCCCGTCATTGCTGGTCGGCGTGCCATCGAAGAACCACAGGGCCCGCCGGCGCATGCCTGTGCTGCCGCCATCGGTGGGCTGCATCGCCGAGGTGATGCGCGGCCGGAACGCGGGGTCGAGATATGTGTCGAACAGATCAACGGGCTCCATTATGCGCATGTCGCAATCGACAAAATGGTAGCCCTCTTTCATCCTCTCTTTCCTTGTGGCAAGACGGTCGGTGAGCGAATGGTGCGCCAACGCGGGCGTAACGGCCGTCCGCCGGCCAGCCCTACGCCAGCACAATGGCGCCGAGGATTGCCGCATAGTGGCAGGCGGCACCAGCGACCACAAACATATGCCAGATCACCAGCCGATACGGCAGCCGCCACCACAGCAAAAACGACACTCCGAGGGAGTAGAACGCGCCGCCCGCGACGATCAACAGCGCCGTCTTGCCCGAAAACGCGGGTCCTACGGCCGCTGAGGCGGCCCAACCGAGCAACAGATAGAATGCTGCAGAGCGGCGGACGACGCCGATCGGAAAGCACAGTTTGAGCACAATCCCGAGTGCCGCTACCACCCACAGCACCACAGCAAGGATGGCGCCAGTGGAGCCGCCGCGCATCAGCGCGAACGGTGTCGCCGAACCGGCGATCATCGCGAAAATCGCCGCATGATCGAGCCGTCGCAGAAAGCGCCGCCGCGCCGGTTCTACGGCCGAGCGATAGAGCAGCGAGAAGCCGAGCATCGCCACCAGACCGGCCGCGTACAAGCCGATGCCGAAGGTGCGGCGCAGGCTGTAACCCTCGTCGAAACTGGCGGCGACGAGCACAACGGCACCCGCGACGCCGATGATCAGACCAAACCCGAGAACCCCGAGATCCGCGGCCCGCTCGCGGTTTTGAAGGGCCGTGAAGCCTGCTCGCGATTGCGTCCCGCGCCGCAACCTGCGCGCAGCCTCAAAAGCGCTCAGCCGACGCGGTGTAGTACATCAGCGAGATCGACAATGGCCTGGGCCGCAGCGTCGCGGCGACCGGCTCCCTCGATGCCGAGCCTCACTGATTTTTGCTGTCCGGCTCCAGCGACCAGTAGTAGCCGATGGTCGGCGCATGCGCCATCGAGCTGACCCCGACAGTCGGACCGGTATAAGTCGTGATCGGCGGCGCTTCGACAACACTAGGCTTTGCGGCAGCCGGTTCTTCGCTGACGATCTGCCGCGAAATGTCGGGGACAGCACTGAAATTGACCGCACTCGGCATGTTGAAGCAATTATCGTTGTTCCTCGCCCGGCATGACGCGGCGTAGGATGAAGCGGCGCCGAGTACCGCGCATGCCACCAGGGCAAGGGCGAATGATCCCCATGACTTCATTCAGCCAACCCCCCATTAAAGCGCTAATGGATTTTGCCGGATCGCTCACGGCCTGTCCATATTCTGTCTCCGGTCTTTGGGAGAATAGCTACTTTAGGGTGAGGCGGGCCGGGCGAAGTGAGGCTGATCATACCTGACTGGTCCCTCCGGAGGCGCGTGGATGCGGGTGCTGATTTGCGGCGGCGGGGTCATCGGTGCTTCGATCGCCTATTTTCTGAGCTGCCGCGGGGTGGCGGTGACGGTAATCGAGCGGATCGCGCTAGCTTGCGCGGCCTCCGGCAAATCGGGCGGTTTTTTAGCACTCGACTGGTGCGACGGCAGTCCGCTCGCAGCGCTCGCTCGGCGCAGCTTTGCGCTGCATCAAGAGCTTGCGGCGACAATTGACGACGATTGGGGCTACCGCGGGCTCACGACCTATGGCGGCCTCGCTGGGCGGCGAGGCCGGCCGCGGCGGGCTGCAGGCGCCTACGATCTCGGCTGGCTTTCGCCCGAAGCGATCGTGACTCAGCGGCTCGGCACCCCGGCAACGACCGCCCAGGTGCATCCGGCGCGGTTTACCCGAGCACTGATGCGCGCGGCACAGGGCTTGGGCGCCGAGTTGCGAATCGGCCGGGTGACCGGAATCGTTCGGCGCGCCGACGGCAGGGCCGCGGGTGTTGTTGTCGATGGCGAGAGTGTGGCGGGCGACGCCGTCGTGATCGCGCTCGGGCCGTGGTCGATC
>DASXMC010000067.1:0-24482 GCA_036495885.1 Allostellaceae bacterium
CCGCGCTCGATGCTCGACGCCCGCTTCCAGGCCGGGCTCGCCTACGCGGTGCATTGGGGCCAGATGCCCAGCGTGCGCTGCGCCATGTGCAACGGCGAGCTTGCCGACGAGGTGACCTACCTCGTGGTGCTGATGCCGATGGATCCCGATCTGGGGCTGGGGATCAGCGGCGCTGTCTGCCGGACATGCGGACAGAACCTGCCGCGCGACCGCCTGCAGGAGGTGGCCGAGCAGACGGCGCGGGTGCTGTTCGAGCCGGTGGCGGGGCACGCATGAGCACCATGCTGCGCATGGTTGCGAATTCGCAGCGCTCCAACGGAGCGCGCTCATGAGCACGGCCATGCAAACTGTTACCAGGGCGGCCGAGCGGCTCGGCCTCATTACCGACATCACCCAGTCGCAAGGGGCGCTCGGCACCAATGCCACCGCCGACCTTGAGGTGCAGGCCAATGGCGCCGTCCTGGTGCGGACCTTTAGCGCCACGATCATCGTCTACCTCAACGTCATGCTGGCACTGGCATGAGCGGGAAGATGGATCTCGGCGATGCCCAGCTGCAGCGCCGGCGGGCGCGGGTGACGCGGCATGATCCGCAGCCCAGGACCGAGCGGCCGCTCTCCGAGACCGAGATCCGCGAGCGCATCAGGAAGCTGCGCGCCGACCTCGAGCTCTTCCGGCTGCCCAGCCCCGAACGGCTGCAGTTGCTGGAGGCGCTTGTCCTAGCGCAGGATCAACTGGTCGCTCGGCTGACCGTGCGGCCATGAGGGAGTACGCCGATGCATCGACAAGCGGTTTATGCGCTCGAGCACCCGGTATTCGACCCGGAGACGCAGATCGGCGCAGACAATTTCTGGGCACCGGAGCGGCTGATTTCAGCCGGGCTCACGGTCAATATCGGGATGGAGTGAACCCGCTACGCGGGCGGTCGCCCGCTCTGGCATTTGAGTCTCAGCTGCCATGGCAACCAAACCCGAAAACAGCAGCGAAATGTCAACAGTGCCAGGGTGGGACCGCTGAAAGTGCTCCGTTGGAGCGCGACGACGTGGCGAAGGATGGAAGCGATCCGCGACCGGATCATGTTCCGCTGCGGGTCCGATGAGCCGTGGTTTTACGACGATGAATTTTACGGTGAGCATCAAGCGGTTGCGGTCGCGGCGCACTGGCGCAAGCCGCTGCGGATCGACGAGGTGAACATGCTGGCGCCGACAGCGGAAGTCCGCGCTCGACTTGGCAGACCGTGATGGCGATAAAAAAGCGGCTGCGTTAACAGCCGCCAAGTGACTCAATCCATACCAGCGTCCTGCCATACAACACGGACGCTTACCTCAGGGAGCATAATCGCCCATGCGGGGATCGGCTAGTCCCAATGTTTCGCTTCGTGCCACCGACGCGCACCGCGACCCGGCGCCGCGTTTTGGCGAGCGCGAGCGCAACGAGACGGCTGCACGCATCAAGGGGGCGGGGTGGGAATCGGACGACGACATCCTGTTTGAGGCGCGGGAACGATTCCGCCGCTGCATGGACTGGGAGGGGGAGTTCCGCTCGCAGTACAGCGACGACACGAAATTTGTGAACGGCGACTCGGACAATCACTGGCAGTGGCCTGCCAGCATGTACGCCGACAGGGGCGACAAGCCGTCGCTGACGGTCAACAAGACCCGCCAGCACTGCCTGCAGATCATCAACGACGCCAAGCAGAATAAGCCGCAGATCAGGATCAATCCGGTTAGCGATGAGGCGACAAAGGCTTCCGCCGATGTCTACGAGGGCGTCATCCGCCACATCGAATACATGAGCAATGCCAGCGTTGCCTATGACACCGCGACCACCCACCAGGTGCATGGCGGGATCGGCTGGTGGCGGGTCGGAATCGAGTACGAAAGCGACAAGACGATGGAGATGGGCTGCCGCATCCAGCGGGTGCGGGATGCGCTCTCGGTCTACCTCGACCCCGACATCCAGGAAGCGGACGGCAGCGATGCGCGCTTTGCCTTTGTCGTCGACGATGTGCCGCGGGATGAGTTCGAATCGAAATATCCGGAGTACCGGGACCGGATCCCGCAGGGCGCCACCACCGGCCCGGTGATCGAGGGCGGCTGGCTCGACGACGACCATGTGCGGGTTGCCGAATACTACCGGGTGGTTGAGGACGAGGATGTCCTGCATTTGCTGCAGGACGGCTCGACCATCCGCGAAAGCGATCTCTCCGAGGACCGCACCTTTGGCGACCTCGACCGGATGTCGCTGCGCCGTCGCAGCATCCGCGAGAAGGTCTTGCAGTGGGTGAAGATCGTCGGTGGCCAGATCGTCGATCGCCAGGTCGAGATCGGCACCTATATCCCGCTGGTCAGGGTGATTGGCGAGGAAGAAGTCATCGAGGGGCGGCTCGAGCGCAAGGGCCATGTGCGCGCTCTCAAAGACCCGCAGCGGATTTACAATTACTGGGCAAGCAGTGCTGTGGAACAAGTGGCGCTGCAGTCGAAATCGCCGTACATCGCCGCGGCGGAGAGCATCGAATCGTTCCAGGGCTACTGGGACACCGCGAATACCGAGAACCACAGCGTCCTGCCCTACAACGCCAGGGATGACCAGGGCGGCCAGTTGCCGCCGCCGCAGCGCCAGGAGCCGCCGCAGATGGCGCAGGCCTATGTCCAGGGCATGCAGGCGGCGCAGCAGGATTTGATGTTTGCCTCGGGCCAGTACCAGCCGACCATGGGGCAGCGCGACCAGCAGTCGGAATCGTCGGGGAAAGCGCTGGCACTGCGGCAGCGCCAAGGCGACACCGCGACCTACCACTACATCGACAACCTGGCGATCGCGATACGATTCACCGGCCGCATCCTCCTGGACCTGATCCCGAAGATCTACGACACGCCCAGGATCATGCGGATCCTCGCGCCCGACGGCACGGTCGACCGGGTGCAACTCGACCCGCGCACCCCGCAGGCGCTGATGACGATGCCGCAGCCCA
This sequence comes from Allostellaceae bacterium, assembly GCA_036495885.1. GTDB lineage: Bacteria > Pseudomonadota > Alphaproteobacteria > ATCC43930 > CGMCC-115725 > AP-15. The sequence goes on from DASXMC010000067.1 coordinate 2,970, forward strand.
ACCCCAACCAGGCGCAGAATGCGGGAGGGATTACGCCCCCGACACCGCAGCAGGCGCTGGCGGCGAGCGTCGTGCGGATCTTCAACCCGAGCGTCGGAAAGTACGAGGTGCAGGCCGATGTCGGTCCCGCTTATGCGACGCGTCGCCAGCAGGCTTTTGACGCTTTTACGCAGATTATTGCGACCGCGCCGAGCATCATGAATGTGGCTGGCGACTTGCTGATGAAGGCGGCCGATTTCCCGATGGCCGAGGAGCTCGCAGAGAGGCTCCAACGGCTGGTGCCCCCACAGGCACTGGGGCAGGGACCGACGCCTCAGGAGCAGCAGATGCAGCAGCAGCTGCAGGGGCTGCAGGCGCATATCGCGCTGCTCTCGGAGCAATTAGCGGTCGAGAAGATGAAGGGCCAGGCGAAGAACGAGCGGACGGATATCGATGCGTATGAGGCGGTGACGAAGCGCATGGGCGCGCTGATGAGCATGCGCGACACCGACAGCCCCTATGTCGACGGCATGGAGGTCCGCACCCTCATCATGCAGATGGTGAAGGATGCGCTCAGCCAAGTCGGCATGGCACCGGTCTCGCGGATGGCGATGGCCGAGGCAACACAGGACGGCGCGGTGATGGCGGGGCTCGCCGGGCAATCGCCGCCCGGTGCGCCGCGGCCGCCGCCGGGAGGGCCGCCGGGCGCCGTGGGACCTATGGGGGGGCCGATGACGCAAGCCTTGTCGCCGGTGCGGCCGCCGCGGGTGTTGCCGACGGGCATGCCTGCGGTGCCGGGCAACAACAATCTCGGACTTGTGAGATGAGCGCGATGCTGTGCATCGCTGCGAATGTGGGGGTCTTCTAATGCCGCCGTGGTGGAACCAACTGAGCCCGCAGCAGAAGCAGCAGCTGATGCAGATGTTCATGAGCCGTGGCACTGCGGGCATGCCGGGGATGACGGGGCAGGCGCAGCCCCAAGGTCCCATGGCGGGCAATCCGCTGATGAACCAGGGTGCGATGCAATCGCCGATGATGGGTCAGGCGCAGCAGCCGGGAATGATGCCTTGGATGATGGGGATGGGTCAGGGGCAGCAGCAGCCGACGCTGGCGCAGCTCCTGCAGATGCAAGGCGGCGCCATGGGACCTGGGGGTCTGCCACAAAGCCCGTGGGGATCCGGGGGCTTCCCGCCATGATCAGCCTCATCCTCTTGATCTTTGCGTTCGTACTGGCGATCTGCCAGGCGTTCCGGCCGTGGACGCAGCCCTGGCCGATCCCGCATCTCGGTTGGCTCGCGGTCGCGCTCTATCTGCTGACGCTGATCCTCGGCGGGGCGGGGCTGCGATGAGCGCAGCGAATATGGGAATTCTGTAATGATGGGGCCGATCAATCCTTATCCGCCCGATCCGCAGTATGTGGCGTGGCAGCAGAACTGGCACCGGTTCCTCGCGCAGCAGCAGCAATCCTTTCAGCAGCAGATGGCGGCGCAACAGACGCTGCCCGGACGTCCGGCGCCGAACGCGCTGATGGGCCGGGCGAGTGTCCCGGCGCTGGGCCAAGCCGATCCCGGGGCCGGCATGATGGGTTACTGGATGGGGGGCGGCAATGACGCTACCGGCGGTGGCTCGATGAGCCCGCAGATGATGCAGATGGTCATGGGCGGCAGCGGGGGGGCACTCTGATGGCTTCCCCGATGTACACTCAAGAAATGTGCTGTCTACAACGTGGGGGAAAAAATTAACATGCCGCGAGCGCTCTGATGGCATCACCCATGCCGGCAAACCCGCTGCTGCGCCCGACCGAGAACCCGGCGACCCGGTTTGGCGGCATGCCGGCGCCTGTCGGGCGCCAGCTTCCGTTGAACGCGCTGCGCATGCCGCCGCAACGCTCCGTCGCGCCAGTACTTCCCGCTGCGCCGCTCGCCCAACCCCAGCCGGGACCGATGATGCCGGGCGTCCAGGGACCAGCCCCACCGCAGCCGGCGAGCGCAGCGAGCGTGCCTCTTGTGCCTGAAGCGGAACGCATTTCGCCGCGCGTGCCGGTGCCGAAAGCCGACTTTCCCGAGGGCGAGCACAAGGACCTGCACGAGAAGACCATGGGGAAGGCGTTCGACGAGCCCGGGGCGCAGAACTTTGTCCGCGACCTCTATGCGATCGTCAGGAAGTCCCGCCCGCATATCGCGCCGCGCCATCTCCTCGAGACCGTGCGCGATGCTCACCACGCGATGCACCACGGCTTCATGACGCCGCAGCAGGTCGGCGGCGCGATTGGCCGCATGGCGGAACTGCGCCACGCCCAAGCGCAGGCGCTGGCCGCAGGCGAATCCCCAGGAGAGACGTAATGTCGAGCCGCATTCTCGCCGATAGCGCCGAGCGCTCGCCCGGTGGCCCACCCGAGCCCCCGGCACCCGCACCCGCCGAAACCCCGGATGCCCAGAGAGCGCGTCCGGAGCCCCAGGAGCGCGGGGAAGAGGTTGCGGCCGATGATGCGCGGGAATCGGCTTCCCCCTCTCCTGAGGCACGAGACGCGCCCGCAGAGGCATCCGAGGGGACGACCCGGCAACCCAGCGAGAGCGACCGCGACTTCCAGCGCCGGATCGACCAGCTCACCCGCGACAAGTACGCCGCGCAGCGCGAGCGCGACGAGATGCGCCAGCAATACGAGGCCTGGCAGCGGCAACAGCAGCAGGCGGCGCAGCCGCGTGTCCCTGCGGGACAGGAAGACCCTTACGAACGCGCCCGGCGTGAGGTGCGCGACGAGGCGGTGACGCTCAGCTTCAACGCGGCATGCAACGACCTCTTCCGCCGCGGGCAGGACGAGTACGGGCAGGAGATGGGGGACGCGGTGCAGGCGCTGAATGCGGTCGGCTGGGGCAACCGCCCCGACGCGCTGGCGGCGGTCACCCAGCTGCCGGACGGGCACCGGGTCTACCGCGAGCTCGCCCGCGACCTCGACAACGCCGCACGTGTGCTGTCGCTGCCGCCGATGGCGATGGCGCTGGAACTGGCGCGGCTCTCGGGGCGAGATGAGCCACGGGACCCTGGAGCCGATGGGCGCGCGTTTTCGGAAACCAATGGCCGCGAGCGCGTCGCCGTCACCCGCGCCCCCGAGCCGATACGCCCGGTAGGCGGCAACAGCCGGCAATCGGAGCGACCGCTCGACGATGCCCGCGTCTCGATGGCCGAGTTCATCCGCCGCCGCGACCGCGAGGAACGGCGTTCAAGGATCAGCCGCTAATGAGCGCAGCGAATATGGGAATCCTTTGACACTTTGCCGCATTGCTTTTGCTTACCAAGAGTAAGCATATATAGCGGGCCGGGCGGGTGCGCGAACACCCGGGCCGACCCTCACCACCGACGAAGAGGACTCGTCAATGGCTATCACGACCCTAGCACAAGCAGTCGCCGTCGCTGTCGCCGTTGCGGTTGTGGCCGCATCGCACGCCCAGGCCGAGAGTTGTGGCGGCGACGCCTACACGTCGACTTGCCCCGGGGATGCCGGCGTTAGCCAAGGTGCTTATGTTCCCGGTAATGCCTATCCCGACTACCAAGCCGATCAGCAGCGCCGACTTGCGCTCGCGCTAATGGCCCAACAGTCGATGAACCAAGCGAATGCCCAATTCCAAGCGACATTGAGGGCGAACATGCCTCAGTATCGTCCGGCCATGAACTTCAACTGCTACTCGTACGCTCGCAACACTCTCAATTGCACAGGTCGCTAAAGCGACTGCGCTAACCAACCCGGCCCGGTTTCGACCGGGCCTTTTTTGTGCACCACTTTGCACCACCGAAAAAATCTCTTCACTTACCCACGGTAGGCGATCTATCCTGCCGCTCTTCTCGCTTCCCGGCGGGACTGCGCCTTCGCTCGGGGGCTTCGTACTCAGCGCGCCCACTGTGCGGCGTTAAAGGCACTGCACGCCGCCACGCATAGCCCGAGTCGGCCACGGGCATTCCCCGCAACCTGGATTGCCGCGCCTGAGGGCGCGCTTTGACGCTGCCTCGGCGCCGGGAGATGCGCCGCTTGCTCCGGCTTCAGACGCTCACGACGGCTTTGCTTTGCGGCGCACCCACGCTGCGGAGCGGCTTTTCGTCTGCGTCTCACGGTAAGCAGGATCCTGCCAGTTGCGCCGACGCTTCTTCGACATCGCGGCGCGGTGCTCCGGATCAGTCCAGAGTTTCTGCATATGCGCCGATACGGCAGCTTTGGCCTCCGGCGTATTGCGGTAAGCCGCGATCCCCGCGCCTCGCCGTTTCTGATGTTCCGGATCGGCAGCCCGCTCGCGTATCGCCGCGACTACGCGCGCCCGATACGCCGGATCTGCCCATCTGGCTTTGCGTTCGCGAGACAAAATCGCCCGCGTTTCAGGGCTGGTGGCAATCACTCCACCCGCAGGCATCAGATTATAAGCATCTGGGTAACGACTTAGAGCGGCGATCTCCGCCGCGTTCAGGCGCGCCTGCATCTCTGCCTTTGGCGTGCCGGTCAGATTTACCAGCACCGCGAAGTCAAATGCCTCGGCGCCGTACTTCGTCCACGCGCGCTGCAGATACCTGTTTCGATGCTTACCGCTCGTCAACATCGAGCGATGCACTTCCCAGCGTCTTCGGATGTTCACCGCCTGGCCGATATAAACCGTGCCGGAGGCTCTGTGCGTCACCGCGTAAATGCCGGGAATGCTGTGCGAATTCCGTGCAGTCATTGACCATGTCTATCGTCCCCACGTGACCATGTCAACCCAACCTATAGGGGATTAAAATGGCAAATTCTCTACTTACGATTGATATGGTGACGAGGGAAGCGCTGCGGCTCTTCCGCAACTCGAACTGGTTCCTGCGTACCATCGGGAGGCAATTTGACGAGGAGTTCGGGCGCGCCGGTGCTAAGATCGGTTCGCAGCTCCGCATTAGGTTGCCCAATGACTACACGCTGCGCACCGGGCCGACCGCCGTCCCGCAGTCGACGAACGAGCAGAACACGACACTGGTGCTCGCCACCCAGATGGGCGTCGACGTCGCGTTCTCGAGCGCCGAGCGCGCGCTGTCGCTGGACGATTACAGCCAGAGGATCCTGGCGCCCGCGGTCAATGTCCTCGCCGGCGGCGTCGCCACCCAGATCATGGGCAATATCAGCGGCGCGAGCAATCTAGTGCAGAACACCGATACCAGCGCCAACATGATCAGCCCCAGTGCCGGAACCTGGCTGGCGGCGGGTGCGGTCCTCGACAAGAACGGCGCGCCGCGCAATGACAGGTTCATTGTGCTCGACCCGTTGACCCAGGCGCGCACCGTCACGAGCCTCATGGGATTGTTCAATCCCCAGGTCAAGATCAGCGACCAATACATCCGCGGCACGATCAGCGTCGATACGCTGGGCTTTGACTGGGGCATGGACCAGACGGTCATCATGCACACCACCGGCGCCTACGGCGCGCCGCCGACCGTGGCGGGAGCAAATCAGACGGGAGCCGTTTTGACCGTCACCGCGCTCGCCGGGCCGCTCAATGTCGGCGATGTCCTCACCATTGCCGGAGTCGACAGCGTCAACCGCGTCACCAAGAGCAGCAACGGCACCTTGGCGCAGTTCGTGGTGACCGCGCCGGTGCTGGCGGGGGCGACGACGATCCCCATCTACCCGCCGATCACGCCGCCGACGCCCGGCACGCCGCCGACCCCGGTGCCGTTCCAGACGGTGACGGCGAGCCCGGCCAACGGCGCGGCAATCGCCTTTGCAACACCTGCATCCTCCAGCTTCCGCCAGAATTTCGCCTATTACGCGGAAGCGGTGACGATGGCGACAGCCGAGCTCGAGCTGCCGCGCGGGGTGCATGAGGCCGCACGCGAGACCTATGACGGAGTCTCGCTGCGCATGATCACCGACTACGCGGTGCTCAGCGATCAGTTCATCACCCGCCTCGACATTCTCTTCGGCTCGCTGCTGCTGCGGCCTGAATGGGTCGTGACGGTGGCGGACGTTCCCTAAAGGAGCACCATGAGCGATCCGAGGCCGGGCAATAGCGGGCGCGCCGATTATCCCAGGATGCTCTACCAGGCAGACGGGCGAATGCTCATCGCCCACAGCCCCGAGGAGCACGACCGGCTGATGAAAGACGGCTGGGACACGGTTCCGGCCGCGATTCACACGCGCCCCGTCGCCAGCCCGGCGCCGGCTCTCTCGGGTGGCGATCCGCTGGCGGTGATGGTGCGCCAGGTGCTGCACGAGGTACTCGACGAACGAGGTGTCGGTAAAAGGAGGAGGTAAGAGATGGCACGAGGCGAAGGCGGCGGCAGGCACCGCGGCGAAGGACGCAGCAGAGGCTCGCTCGGCGAGCGGCATTCGGGGGCCGGCGAAAGCCTCAGACGAGGTGATCACCGCACCGCGACGGGACGCGACCCCTACAGCGAGAAGTTCGAGCGCGAGCGCCGCGGCGGCGGCCGCTACGACGCGGGGCCGGGGCATGAAGGGCTCCCGGGCGCCAAGGACATGGACCGGCCGGATCCCGCCTGCGGCGCCTTCGAGCGCACCGGTTCCAGCCGCGGAAACATGGACCGCGCCCAACGCGAGATCCAGGACGCCGAGCCGCGCTACCGCGAGCACAAGTGAGCGCGGCGAATGAGCGTTAGCGAATTTGGGTCTTGAGATGCTGGTTTCCGACGCCATCAGCTACGCTATGCGCGTTGCCGGCATCCTTGGCGTCGGCCAGGTAGCGCTGCCGCAGGACACCGCCGACGCGCAGACCGCATTGTTGCTGATGCTGCAGCAGTGGCGGCAGAAGCGCTGGCTGGTGTTCCGGCTCAACTGGGACATCGTCCCGCTGGTGATCGGCAAGCAGTCCTACACCGTCGGACCTACGGCAACGCCTAATCCCGATTTTGTTACCGATGGCTACGCTCGACCCGCCAATGTGCAGTCATGTTTTCTGCGGCAGAATGTCGGGAGCGGACCCAATTCGTATCCGATCGACTTTCCGATGCGGATCCTCGGCAGCCGCCAGGAATACGACCGCATAAGCCTGAAATCGCTTCAGTCCTGGCCGGCGTCGATCTATTACGACCCGACGATCCCCAACGCCACGCTCTACATCTGGCCGATCCCCGTTCAGCACCTCTTTTCGCTCTACATTGCCTGGCAGACCGCAATCGATCCGGTGACCACGGAGCCCAGCGCCGAGATTACTGATTTCCTTCCGGAAGAGACCCAGGAAGCGATCATCTACAACCTCGCGCTGAGACTCTGCACCAACTATAAGATGCCGCCCGACCCGGCGGTCGCCAGCATGGCCAAAGCCACGCTTAACACTCTCAGGCAGACAAACTTCGCGCTGCAGCCGCTGCGCATGCCGCAGTCCCTGCGGCCCGGCACGAGATTGCGCAACCCACTCGGCGGCTTTTATCCCGAAACGTCAGCTGGAATTGCTGTTACGTCATTGGGTTAGGCTTTTCTCTTTACCTGGAGTGCGCTAAAATGGCGCATGCACAAACGATACGAACTGGTCGGCAAGACCTTTGGCAAGCTCACGGTTTTGCAGTTCGCAGGGATGGGCGACGACTACGCGTCGAAATGGCTCGCCCACTGCGAATGCGGCACCGAGAAGATTGTCGACGGCAAGAACTTGGTCAAAGGCCGAACGCGTTCTTGCGGCTGCATGCAGGGCGGTCGAAGCGGATTGCACGGTGCGGTCAAGCGCACGCATGGACAGTCCGACAAGTCGCCGCTCTATACCGCGTGGATCAATATTCGCCAGCGCTGCAACAATCCGAACAACCAGGATTATCGAATCTATGGCGGCCGCGGCATTCGCGTTTGCGACGACTGGAATACGAGCTTCGAAGCCTTTCAGCGCGATATGGGGCCGACTTGGCAGCGCGGTCTGACAATCGATCGCATCGACACGAATGGACATTACGAGCCCAACAACTGCCGCTGGGTTCCAATGTCCGAACAATGGAAAACGCGCCGCTCGCATGGGCGAAAGCGAGCGCTTGATGGGTCATCTCAACGGCCATAGCCTGGTAACCTGGAAGAAGGGCGACGGGCTGGTTGCGGCCGATCTCAATGCGAACTTTACCGCGCTCGCCGACCGCATCGAGGCGGCGATGGCGACCGCGCTCATGCCCGACCCGGCGAATGTTAGCCTCGAGATGCAGCTTCGCGGCCTCGGCGAGCGCATCGCTGCGCTGGAGAGCCTCACGGCGATGCACGCCCGTCAGAGGAACGAGCGCGAATGGGCGCCGCTATCGCACCTGGGGGCTGTCCTCCAGCGGGTGAACGACATGCAGCGCCAGGTCGAGAATGCCGTTTCGCGCATCGAGGAGCTGTATGCCGCTCTGGCGGTTGATCACGACGATCTGCACCGCCGGATCCTCAGGATCGAACAGCAGCCGGAGGCAGCCCCAAAAGAGGATTTCGCCGTCCTTGCCGCGCATCACGATCGCATCGCTCTCAAAGAGCACATGCTCCTGGCTCAAGTCATCGCGCTCAGACATGAGACGGGGATACTCCGCGACTTGGCCTTGGGCAAGGACCGCCAGGCGAACCGGCTCGAGTTCGCTCCGATGAGCTATGTTGGCCATCTGCTGCAGCGCATCCGCGAGATCGAGGAGCGGCTGAATGGCTAAGCTCCCGCTGCACCAAGGCGCATATGAGGCGCGCTCGCCGATCGCCAACGCGCAGGTGGCGATCAATGTCTATCCCGAGCCGAACCCGAAAGACGCGCCGTTTCCGGTGACCCACTACCCCTCGCCCGGGCTTTCGGTGCTGGCCGATTTCACCGGGCAGATCACCGGCTCGGTGCGCGGGCTCTACATGGCCTCCGACGGGCAGCTCTTCGCGGTCATCGGCACCACCGTCATCTCGCTCTCCGGCAGCCCCGGCGCGGGGTTCGCCTGGGTGAACCTCGGGCAGCTCACCACCAACAGCGGCAACCTCGTCTCGATGTGCGACAACGGCACCACCCTCGTCATCGTCGACGGTAGCCCGCAGGGATGGCAGCTGCCGCTGGGTGCGGCCCTGACACCGGGCTCGCTGCAGCTGATCAACGACCCCGCATTCTACGGCTCGAACCGGGTCGACTTTATCGACACCTTCATGGTGTTCAACCAGCCCGGCACCGGAAATTTCTACACCACGACCTCGAATGTCGTGACGCCCTTCGACCCGACTTATTTTGCCGCGAAAGAAGGGTGGAACGATCTTCTCGTCTGCTGCGTCTGCCTGCACGACAACATCTGGCTCCTCGGCAATACCACCGCCGAGGTCTGGTTTAATGCCGGGGGCGCGACGTTTCCCTTTGCCCGGATGCCCAACAGCATCCTGCAGCAGGGCTGCATCGCGGTCAATTCGCCAGTCGTCGCCGATAATGCCTTGTATTGGCTCAGCCAGGATCGCTGGGGCCGTAATTTGTGCATGCGCGGCGAAGGCTATGCGGCGCGGCGCGTCTCGAATTTCGCGGTCGAGGACGAGTGGTCCAAATACCCGACCTGTGCCGACGCGGTCGGCATGGTCTTTCAGTTGGGCGGACACGAGACGGTGGGGTTTTACTTTGCTTCCGGCAATGCCTGGTGGGCCTACGACGCCGCGACCGAGCTCTGGCACAAGCGCACCTACAGCGGCACGACGACCCCGTGGCTGCCCTACTGCATGGCCGGCTGGGGCCATGTCGAGGGCCTCACCTTCGACGACAACATCGTGGTCGCCGGCGACCGTACCGCGCCGCGCATCCTGCGGGTCGACCGCAACGCCTACACCGACGCCGGCACGCCGATCACCCGCCAGCGCTCGTGGATGCACAACCAGGACGACGGGCAGCGCATCCACCACGCGCGGTTTTCCTGCAGCATGACCGGGGCGGCGATGACCCCGGATACGATCAATTTGGATTGGAGCGACGACGCCGGGCAGACCTACGGCATCGCCGTGCCGCAGACGACCGACAACGCCACCAACGGGCAATACCAGTGGCGGCGGCTGGGGTACGCGCGCGACCGGGTCTACCGATTGACATGGACGGGACAAGGCGAGTGCGCCCTCAACGGGGCCTATATCGACCTCGTCCCGCAGGGGACGTGAGATGAGCGGCGTACTGCATAGCAGCACGCCTGCGAATTCGCAGCACCTCGCCGGTGAGGTGCGCTCATGATCCAGCGCTCGATCTCCCTGAAGCGCCGCCTCGAGGGCGAGACCGTGCGCCATGTCGGCTCGCAGGGGCGCCTCGTCTATTACAAGGGCGAGATGCCTGAGCGCTGCGAGCTGCAGGCCGATGGCGAGCGCATCGAGAGCGTCGCGGCGCATGAGGAACTGGTGCGCGACCTCCACCAGGGCAACCAGCCCAAACCGCAGCCGCCGGCGACTTATTGGCGGCTCATGGACAACAACGGAAATGTCGTCATGCAGGGGGATGGCTTGTGAGCAGCCAGCCGCCGCGCCCCGTGGGGACCACGGTCCCCGGTCAGACCGCGACCCAGGGAATGATTGCGCCGCTCAACCCCTTTGTCGACGCGGGCGGTCTCCTGACCGGTGTCAGCTTCCGTTTTCTCTTTGAGTTGTTTCACAACATCAACCAGCTGCAGAGCGAGGTTCAGACACTGCAGCAGCGCCTCGCCAATGCGGGGATACCATGAGCAGCCAGATCGGCACGGCCGATATGGGGGCGGTGCGTTTCGCGGTGACGTCCATGGATCGTATCTCGTTCCAGGCGGAAGCCTTCTTCGATGTGATCGAGGAAGCAAAGCCGCTGCTCCAGCGCCATTGGGAGGAGATCGCGCTCGATAAGGCGAGCGTGCCGCTCGATCCCGACTGGGACCGCTACCGCGAATTTGACAAAAAAAACGGGCTCTCGGTGGTGACCGCCAGGGTCAACGGCGAGCTTGTCGGCTACTGCTGCATGATCCTTTCCATGGGCCTGCATTATAAAACGACCCCGGAAGCGATTATGGACATCTTCTGGCTGGCGCCTGAGGTGCGCGGCCGGATGGGCGGCGTCAGGCTTTTCCGCGCGGTCGAGAAGGAATTGCAGCGGCTCGGCATCCGCCGCGTCAATGTCGGCTCGAAGCTCCATAAGGACGTGTCGCGGCTCTTCCTCGCGCTCGGCTACCAGCCGATCGAGATGTGGTTCTCAAAACTGCTGGAGGCGCCGTGATGGTTAGCGGTCCGGTCGTCGGTGGTGCCATCAGCGGGATCGGCTCGCTGGTCGGCGGCGCGACTGCTTCCTCCGCCTCGCAGCAGGCTGCACAGTCGCAGCTGGCGGCGCAGCAGGCGGCGGATGCGACCGCGCTGCAGGAGCAGCAGCAGGCCGAGAATTTTTCCAGCGCGTATTTCGGCAACGCTGCGCAGTACCTCTCGCCGTTGATCAATGCGGGACAGGGGGTCGGCAGCGAGTTGCTGCGCGAAATGGGGGCGCCCTTCGGGGTAGGCACGCCCCCCGCTGCGGCGGCATCGACGCTCCCGGCGCCGGCGTCGACAGGCACCCCCGGTTCGACAGGTCCGCCCGCAGCGGGCGGCGCTGCGCAGCAGGTGACCTTGCCGGACGGCACCGTCGTCACCGCCCAGGACCTGCAGTACGACCCTGCGACCGGGCAGATCGCCTTCGGATCGCAAAGCGGCGACCTGCCGGCGAGCGACCAGGCGGCGGCGCAGGCTCTGCTTTATCCCTCGACACCGGCTGCGGCATCGGCTGCGACCGCAACACCGCCGTCAAACCTGGTGCCGGGCGGGGCGATCCCGGCAGCGGCCGCGGCTCAGTCATCGGGGTGGGCCGGTGCCCCGCCGGCCGGCAGCCTGGGCGCGATGCCCAGCCTCACCGATCTCTCGCAGCTGCCGGGCTTTTCCTCGACCATGTATTACGGGCAGCAGGGCGTCGCCAACGCCGCCGCCGCCCAGGGGCTTGGGGTATCCGGAGCTGCGCTCAAGGGCGCGGGCCAATACGCCGCGACCACAGCCAACCAGTTCTATAACAATTACTTCTCGAACTACTGGGCGAACCAGAACAACCGTTACAACATGCTCTCGGGGTTGATGAACACCGGCGCCAACGCGGCGAACTCCTTGGCCGGCTACTCGACCAATACCGGGGTGCAGGGGGCCTCGAACATCACCAGCATCTCGAATGCGATGACGGGGCTTGCCGGGCAGATCGCGCCCTCGGTCGGTGCGGCGCAGCAGGCCTCGGGCAATCTCCTCGGGGCCGGGATAAGCGGCGCGGCCAACCAGTTCGGCGCCGCCGCCAATGTGCTGATGAACCAGGGCAGCGGCGGCACGACGCTCGGTCCCAGCGGGGGAACCTTTGCCACTTCCCCGACCGGTGATTACGGCGGCGGCGGAGATTACTGATGAGCGTAGCGAATTTGGGATCCTTTTGATGCCGATCGATCCCGGCACCGGCGCCCTCATCAACCAGCTGGCCAACCCGCCCGACCCGATGGCGCGGGTCCAGACGATGTACAACGCGCTGACGGCGCAGAAGAACTTTCAGGCCCAGCAGGCCGCCGCCAACGCCTACCAGCAATCGGTCGATCCCCAGACCGGCGCCTTTGACATGAACAAGTTCAATGCGCTCACCTCGCAGGGCCCGGGTGCGTGGAACTTCGGCGAGACGATGAAATCGTCGGGCGGGGGATTGGCGGCGCAGGGGCAAGGGACGCAGCAGGATCTCTCGGCAAAGCAACAACAGATGTCGGCCCTTGCCGGCTACATGACGCCGCTGATTGCCGACGTCAATTCGGGGAAAGGGGTGACTGCGGCGCAGGTTCAAGCGGCGCTCGCGAGCGTGCCGGAAGGTCTCGTGACCCCGCAGATGCGGCAAAACGTCGAAAAGCAGCTGTCGGCAATGCAGCCGGGCGACGACGCGTCGAACCTGGTGCGCGGCGCTTACTTCGCGACGATGAACGGGGCGCAGCAGGTGCAGACGCTCACCGGCAACGTGCAGCCCCTGCAGACCGGGCCGCAGATTGTGCCGACGCAACTGGCACCCTTTGGCCAGAAGCCGACCGCCGCGCCGCTGACGATGGCTCTGACGCCGCAGAACCAGGTCGAGATCGGCAAGTGGTTGCAGGAGCCCTACGAGTGGGACGACCGTCAGGGGACGCACCAGAAGGGCACCAAGGCCGATTACTACACCTCGATGGGCATTCCGCTGCCCAGCTTTACCAACAGCACTGTGCCGGCACCGGGATCGCCGCCACCGGCAGCGGCGCCAACCGCAGCGGCACCGGGTGCGCCTGGCCCATTGTCGAGTGTCACGACCGGGCGCGAGCCGGTGAAGCCGGCCGGTCCAGCGGCCCCCGCAGCTCCAGCGCCCCCGCCGTCAACCTCGGCCTTGCCGCCCGAGCAGATTAAGGCCGGCCGCGACGCCTACGCCGCCGACCAGGCGCTGCAGGCGACGCTCGGCAGCCGCGTCGGGCCATTGTCGAGCGCCCTCTCGGTGCTGCGCGCGCATCCCGACATGCAGACTGTCGGGCAGGATGAGCTCAACCAGCTGACCCAGGTGGCGCACGCTTTTGGCTTCCCGGTCGGCGATCTCACCCAGGCCAATGCCTACCAGGAACTGTCGAAGAACCTCGAACAGTACCTGCGCGCGCTGCCCGGCGCCAACCGCTCGGATCTGGCGCAGTCGCAGGCCGGCGCCGCCTCCCCGCATATCGGCCAGGGGCGCGGGGCGATGACGGACCTGCTCGCCAAGGCGGTCGGCTACGAACGGATGCGTGCCGCCGGGGTCGACTATTTCAACAGCCAGTATGGCGATGCCGCGACCGCGGCGAATAATTCGGCGCAGTACAAGAACAAGACGACCAACTGGCTCGCCAGTCAGGACCCGGTCGCCTACTCCGCCGACCAGATGACCCCACAGCAATACCAGAGCTACGTCAAAGGCCTATCGGCGAGCGACAAGCAGAAATTCGTCAACTCGCGCAAGGAGGCGCTAAAACTTTATCCGACGCTCAAGCTTCCGGGCTCGACCGCGCCGGCGCAACCGGCGGCAACCGCGGCCCCAGCGCCCAATGCCCCCACTCCGGGGTTCCAGCCCTAAATGGCGCTCGACGACTACGATCAGATGATCCTTGGCGCCGCGGCGCAGTACAAGGTCGACCCGCGGCTCCTGAAAGCCATTATGTCGGTCGAATCGTCGGGCAACCCGGCGGCGGTCGGCGCTCCCTTCAGGTTGCCTAATGGCCGGATGGTGCAGGCGCGGGGCCTGATGCAGTTCGCGCCCGATACCGCTGCCCAATACAAGGTCGATGTCAACAACCCGCAATCCTCGATCAACGGCGGGGCCAACTACCTCTCGGATCTCCTCAATCAATACGGCTCGCCGGAGCTTGCGCTCAATCACTATAGCGGTGGCGACCCCGGGTATACGAAGAAGATTCTGCAGGCTTACAACAGCGTCAATCTGCCCGGTACGGCGCCCTCGATCCCCACGCCTGCTGCCGCGTCACCTGGTGCCGGGCAAGCGGGGGCGGGCGCGGGTGGCATAATGACGCCCCACATTGTCGATATGACGCAACAGGCCGGTTTCGGCGACCGTTTTGGCACCTTCGCGCAGCCGCCTATCGGAATGATAATTCATCACACCGGCGGCGGCAGCACTGTCGATCAGGTCATCAACACGTATAAGGCACGCGGGTTTCCGGCGCAGTTTGTCATTGGCCGCGACGGCACGACCTACCAGACCCTCCCCGATGGCGCGCAAGGGCGGCAGATCCAGAATGGATGGGGGCCGCTAGGAGAGGGTAAGTCCAACGCCAACACCGAAGGCGTGGAGGTGATCGCCAATAACGACCAGGATGTGACGCCGGCCCAGCAGCAGGCTGCCGCCGGGCTGGTCGAGGCGCGGTCGCAAAAATGGGGTTACGACCCGCAGACTTCGGTGTGGGGTCACGGTGAGGTCAACCCGGGCCACAAGGAGCCCGATGAAGGGCGCACAATTACCGCCGGTATCAGGAACGGCAGCTTGCTGCGGCAGATCGGCGTTCCCGAAAACCAGATAAACCCGCCACCGCAGATCACCGAGCCGACGCCGCAGACCGCGGCAGCTTATGCACCCGGGGCCGTCGCGCCCGCAGGTCCCTTGGCGCCCCAGGTCGCTTCGACCGCACCGATCGGCGCGGTGCATGACCCGACGGTAGCAACGCCGGCTGGTGTGCCATCCGCGCCACCACCACCGACGCCACAGCCACAGCCCGGAGCAACACCAGTGGCAGACCCTACCGAAGCGCCCGACCTTTCGGGATTGCCGCCGGAAGAGCAGACGATCCTTTCCGGCAAGCCGTTACCGGCAACCGCAGCGGCACCGGCACCAACACCCGCGCCCCCGGTCGACACCGCGGGCCTGCCGTCGGAAGAGCAGGCGGCAATCGCGGGGGCAAACGCACCTCCGCCTCCTCCAGGCCCAACACCCACCGCGCCTTTGTGGTCGGGCGATTGGGCGGGGCCCAAGCTGGTCCAGGGGGTGGAACAGGGGGTGCGCGATGTCGGCTCGACGCTCAACAGCGTCGATGCCTACCTGGCAAAGAACATCCCCGGTTACGCGCAGCTCGATGCCGCAGTCGGCTATACACCCCAAAAAGCGGCGCAGGTTGAGGCGCAGACCGCCGCCGACACCGCCGCCTATAACCAGGCGAACCCAAGCAATCTGTCGTGGGCTGGGGCCGGGCGCCTCGGCGGCAACATACTGGCGACCGCCCCGGTGGGGGGCGCCGGGCGTCTTATCGGTGCCGGGGCCGAGCTGGTGCCGGGATTGTCGCTTGCCGCCCGACCCCTCGAGTGGGGCACCGCCGGCGGGCTTGCCAATGCGCTCACCTCTGGTGGCTCGACGCCGCAGGACTGGGGGACCAATGCACTCCTCGGGGCCGCCGGCGGGGCGGCTTTGGGTGGGGCGACCGGGCTTGCCGGGCGGGCGCTCTTCGGGTCCGGCGCCAACGCCATCGCCGAGCGCCTGGGGATCGATCTCTCAAAGGGCCAGACCGGCGGGGCGCTCGCCCGACGCATCGAAGACACGACGGCGGCGTTTCCGTTTTCCGGCGCGCCGGCATTCGACCAAGGCCAGCGCCAACAGATCGCCGGCGTGATCGGTCGCGAACTCGGGATGCCGGGCGAGGTCTCGCAGATCGACACGCCGACGCTCAACCAGGCGAGAAGCGATATCGCCGACCGGATCGAGGATGCTGCAGGCAATATTACCGTGCGCGGCACGCCGCTCTTGAGTTCGCTCTCCCCGATCGAGACCGCCTCGATCCAGGCCGGTCCCAATACCCCGCAGGCGCACACATTCCGCAATCTCAGCGATCAGCTCTTGAACCTGACCGCCAACAACAATGGCGATTTGCCGGGCAGCGAGTTTCAGAAATTCATCTCGCGCGGCGGACCGCTTGATACCGCGCTGTCATCGTCGGTTCCGGAAGTGCGCTCGGTCGGCCAGGGGATCCGCACCGCGCTCCTCAACGCCGCCCAGGGCGGGACTGCCACAACCTCAGACGCGCTCGCGAACCTCGCCAAGGCCCGCTACCAGTGGAAGGTGGCAAAGACGATCGAGCCGGCGATCACCAAGACGCAAGGGGGCACCGAGGAGATGAGCCTCCCCGGCCTGGCGCAGAATATCCGTACCGGGTTCGACATGACCGGGACCGGCCCCGGCAACAACATGCAGGACCTGGCGCGGCTGATCAGTGGCCCCTTGCGGACATTGCCGTCAAGCGGCACCGCCGAGCGCCTGCTCTGGCAGAAGCTGCTGATGCCGGGGGAAGCCGCAGGGTCCGCGGCAGCGGCCTTTGCGGGGATGCCCCACGTCGCCGCCGCTGTGGGTGCGCTCGCCCCGCTTCCCTCACTCGCCGGGCGCTATATGCGCTTCGGCCCGGCGATGGGAATCCCCGGCCTGGGGGCGGTTCAGGGCGTCACCAATCCACTCATCGCGCGCACCCTCGGCGGCAATATCGGCAACCGCCTGGTGCCGGGCGGCTGGCTGCCGCAGCAGCAGCAACCGCAGCCGGGGCAACCCTAATGGTGAGCGGGACAATGATCCTCAGCGAGCAGGACATCCCGATCGGCTGGGATCATGGTTTCCCACAAAGCACAGTCCTGGGTGTGCTCCTGGGCGGTGCGGACATGTGGCGGCTGCATGACCGGGGCACGCGAGCCGACAAAGACCGTCAGCGCCATGGCGGCGAGGAACAGAACCACCACGCCGCGCTTGCCGATGACGGCGAGGATGAGAAAGCCGATTGCGGCAATGCCGATGAGTGTCATGACCTATTCACTCTTCGGCATGGTGAAGTATTGGGTGGTCTGGATCGGATTGCCCCAGATGTTCAGGTTCGGGTCGTATTTCGGCGGGTTGCCGAAAACAAAGATCGCCAATCCGATACCGCCGACGAGGAGGATCCAGAACCCGCGCTCGCCGACGAGCCTGACGATCATGAAGATAACGGCGCCGACGATGAGACTCAGAATGAGGTGGTCCATCGCTCAGTGATCCACCAAGTCGAGCCGGCGCTCGATGCGGTCTATGCGCTCGCCGAGGTGGTCGAGCCGCTCCATGATCACCGCGTAGTGACCCTGCTCCGAGGCGCTCATTTGCGCCATCTGCTGCTCAAGGCGCGTGATGCGCTGACCTTGCTCGCGCACATCACGCCGCAGCTCGGCAAGTTGCGAGTCGATGCGGTTGAACCGCTCTTTGAGGAAGTCCAGAATTTCGTCAGCCATATGTGCCTCCAACCCAGGCGCTGTGGTCAGGAGCAGGGGAGTGTCTCTCACCATTCCCCAGCTCCGCTTTTATATCCCGAAACCCTTTAAAAAGCCATAAGGATCCGCCGCATGCCTGATGAGCAGACCTACACCATCACGCTGCCGGCGCAGGATTGGCAGGTCCTGTTGACGGGGCTTTTCGAGCTCCCGATGAAGCTCTCGGCGGCGACCGCCAACCGGCTGCAGACGGCGCTGGCCGATGCGCAGAAACCGCCAGCTGAGATTCCGCATATCGTCAAGGGGGGCAAACCATGAGCTCGCCAGTAAAGCAGCAAACCGTCACCCAGTACCCCGGTGGCGAGCCGACCGTGTTCCTTGGTCCGGACTTTCGCCAGGTCGGCATCGACGGGCTTATCGCGGGCGCCTCGGCGATCGCCACGCTGCAGAGCCAGGTCGCGACCATGCAGGGGCAGATCGCCGATCTCACCACGCGGGTCGCGGCATTGGAAAGCGCGGCACCGCCGCCGGCATAAGGAGGGGGGAAACCATGAGGCCTAATCGGCGCGGAGAAACTCTCCACGCTGTGCACGCACTGCCTCGAGCCACGCAGCATGCGCCTCTTCGGGCGTATCAAAACTGCCGAGATGGATCTGCTGATGGTTCAGCTTGAGTTGGGCAGTATAGCGCGGGCCTTTGCGCGACCTTCGCACTCCGCGCGGGAGACCCGTTTCGGGACGGCTGCGGTTCCATTTATTCTGTTGGTGAGTCGCCTCTCGCAAATTCTCCCAGCGATTGTCGCTGCAATCGCGGTTTTTGTGGTCGATTTGCTTCGGCCATGTGCCGGTCTGCAGCGCCCAGATTACGCGATGCGCCATATATCGAACACGGTCGATTACTACGCCAAAATAGCCCCTAGACCGGTCGATGCCGCCTGCTTTTCTGCCGGCGAAATATCCATTCCACGCGGCTTGAGCGTGGGCATGTTTGAAGTGGTGCAGCGGGCGTGTCTTCCAAGTAAGAGTTCCCGTGTCAGGCTCGTACACGAGGCACTCGCGCAGATATTCTGCGGTCGGCAACTTAGGCATTGGGAGTGTTTAACATGAGCTCGCCCATACCGCCAGTTCCACAAGGTAATGTTCCTGCAGTAGGCATTCCGAATACTCAGGACTATGCAAGGTTAATTTTTTCCGCGCCGTATTTCGAGACCGTTGCAATTGCCGAAATAATACAGCCATCGGTTACTGAGGCAGTCGAGGCTATATTACCTTCTCTTGTTCCTCAATATGTCGATGCGGCTGCGCAGGCCGCAGTGCAACAGCTCGCGGTGCTCTTGACCGGCAGCACCATGACCGGGCCGCTTTTCCTCTCGCCCCTGATGCCGACACAGCCCAGCCAGGCCGCGACGATGGCCTATGTCGACAGCATGATTGCGACCGCGGGCATCCCGGAAGTGCCGCCTGTTCCCTCCGGCCAGGTCTGGGCGCGAGAGACCGGTCAGTGGGTCCCGATCACCCCGCAGACCGGCGTCTTCCTGCCGCTCTCCGGCGGCACGATGGTCGGCAATATCGCGATGTCCGGCAACACGATCAACGGGCTGGCATCGGTCCCGTCGCTCCCCAATGGTGCCGCGCCGGCGCAATGGGTGCTTAATCAGATCGCGTCGGTGTCGCTCTTCCAAGGGCAATGGGACGCCGACACCAATGTGCCCGACCTTACCCAACTTTCGGTGCGGGTCAATGGCTACACCTGGATCGCGATAACGACCGCTCCCGGCGGCGTCGTCATCGGACAAGCCATTCCGGGCCTGCAGGGCACGACCATCTATAACGGCGACACGATCTACTATTCGACCGTCGATGGCGCGTTCTTCTCGATCCACGCGGGCGGTCTGACCTTGCCCGAGGCGGATGCGCGCTATGTGCAACTCACCGGCAGCCAGATGTCGGGGGCGCTGCTCTTGAATGCCAATGCCTCGCAGCCGCTGCAGGCAGTAACCCTCCAGCAACTGCAAGCATTCGTGCCTCCGGGTGCAGTACCTGAGGCTCCAAACGACGGGCAACTCTACGGACGCAACGGGCTGACGACCTCTTGGGCCCCGGTGCTGCCGCTGGCGGGCGGCATACTCACCGGAATGATTACCCTGTCCGGAAACGCCACGCTGGCGCTGCAGCCGGCGACCTACGGGCAAATGAACAGCGCGATCACCGCCGCGACTGCCGGCTACTTGCCGCTCTCGGGCGCGGCAATGACCGGGCTGATGACCCTTTCGGGGAACGCCGCGGCATCGCTCAACCCGGTGCCGCTGCAGCAGGTGTCGGGGATGCTCGCCGCCTATCTGCCGCTCTCAGGCGGGACGGTCGCCGGAGCGCTGACCGCCGGGACAACGCTTGCCGTCACCGGCGCGACGACGCTGACCGGAGCGCTCACGCCCACGGGCGGCGTTGTCGGCGTCACCAACGGCTCGAACGCCCCGGCGGGCCAGGTCGGTGAGGTGCTGTCGATCATCGTCACAACCGCAGTCGGTATGACTTCGGGAACGAACGGCCAAGTGGCCGCGCTGAGCCTTCCCGCCGGCGATTGGGATATCTGGGGCGAAGTAGTTTTCTCCTGGAGTGCCGGCGCTGCATTCTCGGCGGTCGGCGCTATCAGCAACACGGCAGGAACCTTGCCCGGCCTCATACTTAACGGCTCCCTGCACCAGATCAACCTAAGCGTCGCGAATCTTTCCGTTGCACGGCTGCCGGTAGCGGTCGCCATCGTCAACGCGGCGACAGCGACAACGATGTATCTGTTCGCGCAAACCGTGTTCTCCAGCGGCACGGCATCAGCGACCGGTAAGCTCGTCGCCCGACGGGTGCGATAGATGTGAGCGACGCGCCGCCCGACGATTCCGCGGCAGTGCTGCCGCTCGAGGCGGCGCGCGAGCACCTGTTGCACTGGTGGAGGGAACCGGCCGCCGGCATTCTCTCGCTCGGCATTGGCTGCTTTGACGCCTGGCGCTTTGGCCGGGATGCCGGCCTCACCGCATCGCTCGACGAGGCGCTGATCGTCGGCGGCGTCATCCTCATCGCCGGCACCCAGCGCTTTATCGGCCGCCCGCTCTCCAACGGCAACAAGCCGTGACGGGCGCGACATCTTGTCTTATTAATGTGCCTACTTGTGGTTGGCATGGAGATACCTGAGGGAGGCAACAATGAGCGAAGAGCATCAGGAGCACCAGGATAACCAGCCTGCCGAAAATGCGCGTGAACCCGCACCCGCGCCGGCTACGGTCGAGGAGCGGCTGAAGAAGCTCGAGGAGACTGTCGCCCGCTGGGCGCCCAAGCTCGCCGCGGTCATCGGCGAATGAGCGCCTTCGACCAGGCGTTCGAAATTGTCGTGGGGCACGAGGGGGGATATTCGAATAATTCCGCCGACCCCGGCGGCGAAACAAAATACGGTATTTCGAAAAGGTCGTATCCGAGCGTCAATATCGGCGCTCTCACGCTCGACCAGGCGAAGGCGATCTACCAGGCCGATTACTGGAACCGTGCGGGCTGCGATCTATGCGATCCGGGCCTCGCCCTCATCGTCTTTGATGCCGCGGTCAATAACGGTGTCGGGCAGGCAATCCGCTGGCTGCAGGCAGCGGTCGGGGTCAAGGCCGATGGGGTCATCGGCCCCGCGACCAGGGCGGCGATCGCCAAAGCCGACGCGCAGGACGCGCTCGTCGCGGCACACTCCGCACGCATCCACATGATGGCAGGGCTCAGTACCTGGGCGACCTTTGGCCGCGGCTGGTCGAAGCGCCTGGCGCAGCTGCCCTACCAGGCCGCGAAGATGACGGGCAATGACGCGCCGGCAGCATCGTCCTCGGT
>DASXMC010000068.1:0-12060 GCA_036495885.1 Allostellaceae bacterium
GCGCAACTCGGCCATGGCCTTGGCGACCTGGGCGGCGTCGTGCCGGGCGGTGGCGAGATCGGGCGAGTAACCGGGGAGGCCAGGATAGGCCGGCGCGCCTTCGCTGCCGATGATCACGAGCACAAAGGCGTCGAGCACGGCGGGGTTGGTCGCGGTGTCGCGGGTTGCGGCGATTGCCTCGGGCGGAGCGCCGGCCAGGGCCTTCTGGAAATGCAGCTCCATCGGCCAGATGCGGCTGGTGGCGAACAGCGTATCGGCCAGCGCATCCTGCCGGTCGGCGGCGAGCAAAGCCGCGGGGAGCCACACCGATTCGTAGCCGAAAATGTAGTGCCCCGCCTCGCCGACATTGGCCGTCCAGTAGATATTATCGTGCGGAGCGCCCGGGCGATTGTCGGTCCGCACCGCGCCGGGAAAGCGTGCCCGCAGAAAGTCGGGATCCCAACGCTGCCGCATCGGCCCGGCAAGGACAAGCGCCGGTTGGATAAAATTGTAGTCGTCCCCGGCGGTTGCGACCCAGGCGAAGAACGGCTGCCAGATGGCTTCGGCCTGCGCCTGGTCGAGGCCGACACAACTCATGCTGATGTTGAGCCAGTTGTTACGGCCGAGAGTGACGATGTCGCTCCATTGCGGGGTCGCCAGCCGCTCGGCATAAAACACCAGAAAACGGCCGATCAAACGGCGGAACGCGACGTCGGAATGAGCATGGATCGTCGCGTTCACAAAGCCGGCGGTCGCCGGCAGCTCGTGGGTTCGCAAGGTGAGGCGCGTCACGACGCCGAACGTCCCGCCGCCGCCCCCTTTCAGTGCCCAGAACAGATCCGGGTTGGTCGCAGCGTTGGCGATCCGCACCGCACCGTCGGCGGTTACGATTTCCGCCTCGAGGAGGCTCGCGCCCGCCGTCCCGTGCAGCCGCGAATAGCTTCCGAACCCGCCGCCGAGCAAAAGACCCGCGACGCCGACTGTCAGGCAGCCGCCGCCCTGAACCAGGCGGGCGCCTTTTGTAGTCACGGCGTTGTAGACATGGCCCCAGACTGCCCCAGGTCCGACGGTGACCGCTGGCAGCGCAGCGCCATTCGTACCCGCTGGGACGAATGCGTCCTGTAATTCGATACCGGCCATGCGGCGGGTCCAGATCAGCAGTGAATCCCGGGAGTTCGATGTGCCGAGATAGCTGTGGCCGCCGCCCCGGACGACAAGCCGCAGATTGTGCTCGCGGGCGAAGTCGACGGCGGCCACGACGTCGGCGCCGTTCTCTGCGGCGACAGCAAAGACGCTTTGTTCCAGCGTCCAGGCGTCGACCCAGCCGGTTGTCTGGGTCAACCCGACCTCGTCGCCGATGTAATAGGGGTTCTTCAGCTCGCGGAAGAGGGCGCGGCAGGCTTCGCCGACCGGCGCCTCCCGGCATGTCTGAAACGGCGATTGCACCGCGATCAAGCGGCCGCCGACGCGTTGCCGCAACCCCTCCCATTCCGGTGGCGACGGCCAACCCGGGTCGCCTGGGCGGACCCGAGATGATCCTCGGCGAGGAGCAACTGCAGCTACCGCTGCAAGGGGGTTGAGCCGGGCCACCAGAAGCGGCTGCGCCGCCAAAGCCGCCAATAATTCTCGTCGTCTCATCGTACCGTCCTTCCACCGGTCCGCGCGGAGAGCCTGGCCGGCCTAGTCCGACATCGAAATCGCCCTGGCTGAAACGGCCACCTCGCGCGGAGCCGGACGAATCTAACTTGGCTCGTGGTCAGAGGAAATGTTGGGCGTCGTCAGTGGCGGCAACGCCCTATCGTTAAGACACCCGAGGTCGACCTTGGGGCAGCAGCGCCCGAAGTCGCACGGCCGCGCGAGTGACCGCTTCGGGAAGGGTTTCGGATGTCGGCCCCAGCACGAGCGGTCGACCCGGTATGAGGCCGGCGTCGGAAAGCCTCTGATGAACGAACCCGCGGGAAAAGCGGGGAGAGCTTGGCCCGTCTATGGGGATATAGCGTTGAACTTCGCTCGCGGGCTGGTCGTCGCGCTACGGCCGAGGTTGCAGTGCGAGTGCGGCAACCGCCAACGCAAGCCCGCCTGCATCAATTGCGTGGAGCGGGACAATTGTGCTGCCATAGCCCGCCATGCCGCCATCGAGAACCGTGCTCACCAGACGTCCAACAAGCAGTCCGCCAAAGATCATCACTAGAACGATATACGCCGCCTGTCTTGGTAACGTGCCCGGAAGCGATGCCACGCAAACTAGCGCGGCTGCGAAGAAAAATCCGGAGTATTGAGCTCTGATTTCGTTGTGGCCTCCGGCGTTTGCCACGGTAAGGCCTAGCCGTTCTGGGAACTGCGCGGGCTCAGTTCCGCTGATCCAAGTCGTGTACAGGAAGAACAAGCTCGAAATGTGAGCCAAAAATTCACGCTGCTACGAGGCGAGTGCCTTAAGCTACTCCTTGGTCGCTGAGATCGGGCGTCGCGAAGCCTCCGGTAAACGGGCCGTAGGTGGGTCAAGTTGACGAAACGTGTTGCTCCCCGGCGGTAAGCCGCCCCGTTTTGATCGCATCCAGAAGAGCACTCCAGTCCCGCTTCGTCTGGTCTGCGTAAGCCATCGCGAATTCGGCGATCGCTTTGTCGAACTCATTGTCATCGCCCATATAGCCCGACAGTGCCACGGCATCGCCAGCGCGCGCATGAGCGCGCGCCAGGGTGCGGCCGCAGAGCGCGGCGTAGAACGGCAACTCTGTTTCGAGACGGGTTCCGATATCGGCGAGTCGCGAATCCTTCAGTCGCCGGACATAGAAATACCGTCCGTTCACGGGGTTCGTCGTCCAGCCGAGAAAGATGTCGGTGGCGGCCTGCATCATACGCTCGCCGACGATTACACGCTGCCCATGGTTGGGGTAAGCAGACGCGCCGGCGAACGCTTCAAGCACCGACTGCTGCGCCTCTTTGATTTGCAACAGCAGGGGTGCACCGTCGTCCGACACGAAGAGCCCTATGGCACAAAATGTGCCGACGCTGCCGACTCCGACGGTCTTGAACGCGACGTCGTGACGATGGTAGCGCTGTAACAGGACGCGCCGATCCTCCTGCAATGTCTCGGCATAAGACGCGAAAGCCTGATGCGCATGCAGCTCGTGATGGCTCAAATGATGCACCAGTGGCGGCTTGTCCTTGATCCTCCAATCGCTGTTCTTCCGTTCGACGAGACCGTAATGCTGTGCGGCGCCCCGTAGCGCGGCAGCGCGCCGCCTTTCGATGTTGCGCCGGATCTTTGGGGAGTCGACATCGGCAGTGGCGTCGGCGAGATCGATGCGCGAGCTCCAGGCTTCGAGTGGGGACTGAAGCGCCAGCTGTCCCAGATGACGGCGATAGTTTTTTGTGGCAATGCGCGCGAGCAGGAGGGCCTCTCGAGCCGGGGCACCTGCGACCCCGCCGGCGACAGCGAGGCTCGCCGCGAGGCGCTTCACATCCCACTCGAAGGGAGCCGGGAGCGTTTCGTCGAAATCGTTGACGTCGAAGACCGGGGTCCCCTCGGGTGACCCATAGGCGCCGAAATTCGCCAGATGGCAGTCGCCGCAAGCCTGCAGCCGCAAACCGGTGACCGGACCGGAAGCGAGGTCGGCCGCCATGATCGCCGCGGCGCCGCGTAAAAAGGCGAATGGATCGGATTTCATCCTCGCATAGCGGATCGGAAGCAGTTCCGCGATGCGGGTCCTCCCCTGTGCGATCAGAATTTCGACGGGGTCGGTGCGTTTTGGCGCCACCTTCAATTCGGAGTGCGCGCTGAGCGGCACCCGCCGGCGCCACTCGGCCCCCTCAGCGCGCCGCTCGTCGAGCTTCTGCGCCATATGCCTTTGATCAGAGTGTCTGCCCATCATCGTCCTCGGATCTCTGCGGAGCCTGTTCAGGCGCCGTGACGCGTCCGTCATTTTCGAACCATTCTCCGCTGAGAGGTCCGAACCGAAAGACACCCGCTCGCCGTTGTCGAGGTCGTTCGTCTATGCAGGCAGACGGGCATCACAGGCGAGCACTGGCGCTCGTGTGCGTCAAAAACGGTCGATCTGCGGGATTGACATAAAACTGTCATATCATGCTAGCCTGGGCCGAGCTAGCGCATTTCGGGGACGGTATCGAGTTCCGATCCAGTCTCGGTTGTCACCGAATAGCGGCAGCGCAACGCGTGCCGGGCGGGAGCGGCGGCAGGACGTTCCGCTGGGAAGTTCGGATCCCGCAGGAGAGATCAACCATCATGCCGGAGGTCACACTTACCCTCGCGTCCAAGGCGGAGGACCTACCACAATTCGAGCGCGCGCTATTGGACATGGCCGGTGCCCGACCTGCCGAGCGCGTGACGCTGACAAGCACCTATTACGACACGACCGCGGGCAGGCTGAAGCGAGATGGGCTGGCTCTCCAGGTGCGGAAGCGCGACGGCCAGTCCTCCCCGATGGTCATTATGGCAGATCTGAAGGGAGAGCCGCCTCTCGGGCGACAAGAATGCGAGGACGTCATCGACGGCAAGCGGCAGGATCTGCGGGCGCTCAACGGTAGCGCCCATCTGCCGGAAGTGTTCAGCGACCCTGAGCTTCGCGCACGGTTCACCACCGTCGTGCAGCGTGCTGTGTTCTTGCTCGAGCCCGACGCCTCGACCCAGATTGCGGGGATGGTCGACGCAGGTGAGATCCAAACCGCCTCGTGGGCGCCGTGGTACGTCGTCCAGTCCGATAACAAGCGGCGGGCCCGGCTCAACGTCCTCACGCACATCCTGAGCAAGATCCCTCGCGAGGAGCTACCGCGGGCGAAAGTCGAGCTACCGAAACGGCAGCATCGCGGCGACTACAAAGACCCGGACTACCCCTTCAGACTCGTTCCGGAGGTGTTCTGAAGGCACGGTTTGTTAAGGCGGCCCGCTGCAACGCTAGCGCCGTGTGAAAGACGTTTCGCTCCGTACTACTCTCAGGTGGGGCAGTTGCGAACGGCAGTGGCGGCTAGAACCCTACAAATAGGCAAAGAACCTGCCGTAACCGGGATCTGCTGGTAATGGGTCTTCTGTGGTAAACCTGATCTGAGAGAAGCTGGCCATGCCCATCACGGCTCACCCTCCCTCCATCGCACAGCGGCTCTTTCCAATCCGCTGCTGGCTGCCAGCTTACCGGCGCGAATGGTTGGTGGCGGATGTTTTGGCCGGCCTCGCGGTCTGGGCGGTAATGGTGCCGGAGGGAATGGCCTATGCCGGCATCGTCGGGGTACCGCCGATCATGGGCCTCTACACGCTTGTCCCGCCGTTGATAGCCTATGCGGTGCTCGGTAGTTCGCGTCTGCTGGTCGTCGGCCCGGACACCGCGACCGGCCTAATCTCCGCGCTGACTGTCGGTGCTATCGCGGCGCAGGGAACTTCCGAATTCAATGCACTCACCTCTACTTTGGCAGTGCTGATCGGTGCCTTCTTCCTGTTGTTCGGCGCGCTGCGCATGGGCTGGGTGGCTGCTTTCATCCCTACACCGGTCATGCGGGGATTCATTGAAGGCTTAGTATGCGTCACGATCATCGGCCAGGTGCCGCAACTGCTGGGCATCGACGGCACAACGGGCAATTTCTTCACCAAGCTCTGGTCCGTGGTTGAACATCTGCCGGACGCATTGCTCACCCCAGTGCTGACCGGCTTGCTCAGCTTGATTGCGATGCTGCTGCTGCGCCATTTGGCGCCGCGCCTGCCCGCGGCGCTCGTCGTCGCGGTCGTGGCGACGATCTTGGTCAGCCTCCTTGGCGGTGAAGCCGCTGGTCTTAGCGTTGTTGGCGAGCTGCCCTCCGGCCTGCCTCACCTCCTGCTGCCCAAGTTCGATTTTGCCGTATTGCAGGAACTCGTGCCCGGCGCGCTCGCCATCGTGCTGGTCGGCTATGCCGAAGCGCTGGGTGCGGCAAAGGCGGCGGCGATGCAAGGTGGCGGCGACATCGACCCGAACCAGGAACTGATCGCGCACGGGCCTGCCAATATTCTGAGCGGCCTTCTCGGTGGCTTTCTCGTTGTCGGCAGCCTGTCCAAGACCTCGGTGGCTATGGCCGCCGGAGCCCATACCCAGCTCGCCAATCTCGTCGCATCGGTCTTTTGCTTTCTGACATTGGTTTTTTTGACACCGTTGTTCCGCGGCATGCCGCACCCAGCGCTCGCCGCTATCGTGATCGCCGCAATGCTTCACCTGTCCAGGCCTGATTATTTGCGTGACCTCTTCGGCCGCAGCCGCTGGGAGTTCGTCCTCGCAGCGATCGTGATCGCCGGAGAGCTGACACTGGGCGTCCCGCACGGCATTGCGCTCGGCGTGGCGCTGTCACTGTTGATGCTGATCTACCGGACCAGCCATCCGCAAGGCGCGGTGCTGGGCCAGCTGCCCGGTACCGAGGCTTATCGCGACGTCCGGCGCCACCCAGAGGCAATCACCTTCCCCGGGTTGCTGATCTGGCGCGTCGGCGGTGACTTGTTTTTCGCGAGCACCGGCCACCTCGACAAGGGGCTAAAGGCGGCGCAGGCCGCCGGCCGCCCGCCAGCGAGGCACGTCCTTCTGGACGCCGATTCGGTGAACTTCGTGGACACCACCGGCTGCGACGCGGCATTGAGTACCATCAAGGAGTTGCAAAGCCAGGGCATTACTTTCGCTCTCGCCCGGGTGCGCGACGAAGTGCGAGAGCGGATGCGGCTTGGGGGCGTAGAGGCTGTGGTCGGCCCGGCTAACTTCTACGAACGCGTAACCGATGGGGTGCGCGCCTGGCAAGGGCAGGAAAAGGGCGACGCTGGTTCCGCGGGACGGTGTTGAGCGATGGGTCTGCGCCGCCTCAGAAGAACTTGAACCTGAACCGGTAAAGGACGATCGCCACCAAGGCGAAGACCGCCGCTATCAGCCCGACGACCACCCAAAATCCATTTGGGCTGCCGCCAAACGGAATGCCGCCGACGTTCATGCCCCAAATGCTTGCGATTAGCGTTGCCGGCAGTAATATTACTGAGAACATTGTGATACTCCTCGGCGTCCTCGACCAGTGCCGCGTAACGATGGATCTGGCGGTTGAAGCGGTCGAATTCGTCGACAGAAAGTAGAACCGGACGCTCGTGCGTCAGTTCGAGCATGGCCGTACGCTTGTAGGCCATATCGCGGGCGACCCGAATTGATTCGCGTCGCATCTCGAAAATTTGCCCGCGACTCCCGGTGATGCTGCGCTTCAGCACCTTCGACTCCATTGCGATGAGTCGCTCGGTCGCCTCCTGCAACAGACCCTCGCCGATATCATTCAAGGCCCGGAAGAATTCCGTGATTAGCCCAAACGGGCTTTCGGGAATGATCGTCCGCGCTTCGACCCGGCTTCGCAGCTCCTCGATTGAGCGCAGCGGGATGCGTCGACCGGTGACGAGTAATGTCCGGGAGGCCACAACGCAAACCGAGCCTGCTTGCAGGGTGACGGCATTGGGTTCGTCGCGGAAGTCGCGCAAATGACCGTAGACCAGATCCGGCGTGATGAAGAGCCTACCGCGTTGGATCGGGGCCGCCGTCATCTCAATGACGTCCGGCGACCAAGCGCGGCGACGCAGCCAGGCCTGCGCCGCAGCATCGCTAAGGTCGAGATGCACCCAGCAGAAATCCGCATTGCCCGACGCGACATCGGCTTCTGCAAAATCGTGCAGCGACTGCCGCTGCCCGCCGCGGAATGCGAAAGCGAACAGTGGACACCCATGCTGTGCGCGACACACTGTCACATCTCGCCCGCGCCGTGGCACATCCTCGATTACGACAATAAGAGACGAGCTGCCGCAACACAAAAGCTACCTAACGGCGCTCCCGCCGCGGCTGGTGCTGACTCGCCTGTCGCCACATCGCGGCGATTTGGCTGGATGACGGCTCTGGGGCATTTTGGATGGTTCCCGCCGCGGACGCGGAGTGCGCGCTATCCGTTGGGTAAACCGACTTTCACTCGGAGGTGGGCAACAGCCGAGACGCGCCGTAAGCTGCCATTCGCCTGTCCTGTAGTGACCGGGAAAGCCGGATCCAAACCGGTCCAAAGGAACGCTACCATCGCCGCGTCGGCAACCCCAAAGGGGCACGGCGCCTACAGAGCTAGCGCGCTTATCTCACACAATCCTCTGCCGCAGTAATTCGAGCTCATCGCCTTCGTGTGCATTCGTTGTCTTAAAGAGAACCCGCAACCATTGCGAGTCCTCGCGCACATGCTCGGCCTCGGTCGCGTCCAGCGCGGATTTGGGATATGGGGGTCGGTTCTCTGGTTCGTCAACGCACCGTGGCGCGAGCCAGTGCGGCGTGCGCGGCGCTAAATTCGCGGCGATAGGGATGGGCGGAAGCCATCGGGAACTTGATGCGTCGCACACTAACGCGGACCAGGGCACCAATCTTCAGCAGCGCCAAACGCAAGGTGCCGCAGCTGGCCCGCGCGAATTGGGTATGCCTGAGCCCGAAGCGCCGCAACGCGCAGAGCAGTACGTAGGCCATTGCTGCGAACCACAGCCGCAGTTGGTTGGCACGCATCGTCCTGGTCGAGGTGCGGTCGGCGAACAGGTCGAGCTGGCAATCTTTAATGCGGTTCTCCGTGTCGCCGGGCGCACAGTAGAGAGCTTCAGGGCGGCGCGCGCCGATTTCGTGCTCGCCAAGCGAGGTGCCGGCGAAGCGCGGATTGGCACCGCGGGTCCGTTCGGCCTTGGCCACGACCCGCCGCTCGCGGCTCCAGCTCTCGCGCGTCCTCCATTTGAAATCCTTGCAGCGTCGGGCCGGCTTACCGGTGCGCGCGCTCGCCGCGGCGGCTGCCAACTCCGCCGCGATGTGCGCCACCAGGCGGACATTCTTCACCTGGCCAAACAGATAGTCGACGTCGTTGGCCTCGCACCATGTCAACTCGTCGCCGGCAAACTCGTTACAACCCCGCCAATCGACCAAGTTCGGTTAAGCCTTCCGGCCGGTCGAGTGGTGCGGCCACAAGCTCACCTCGCCGCTCTTCACCCGGTATCGATGGTAGGCGCCGGTCATGATATGGCAACTCCGCCCAACTCAACGGTTCTCCTCGGTCGACTTGGCTTCGTGAGAAGTGGATTTTGCCGGCGTTCCCGTGTCGAACCAAAACTGGTCGGGTTTGTAGACTCCGAAGAAGGCGCCGGGGTCCCAATTGTAGATGCCCTTTTCCGGGACATTGCGCAGTTTGCTATTGACGACGACCGGCTGCAGGACCCCGCCGACGGTGCCGATCGAATACACCTCGTTGGCCCAAATCTGCAGCATCTGCAGTCAGATGTCGCGCTGCGCAGCCGGCGACGCGGTGGCGAGCCACTGGTTGTACAGGTCACGAAGCTTGACCGCGGACGCTAGATCCGGAGCTTCCCCGGCCCCTCCTTTGGTTTCGTAGAATTGGCCCCATTTGGGCCACTCGAGCTCTTCCTCCGTTGTCGGGGCGAACTGCCACGGAGAAGAAGTCGCATTGGCAAGACCGTTTTCGATGCCTTTGTCGAGCGACATCAGCGCTTCGCCGGAAAAGACCCGCTGGCGAAACAGGGTCAGCTGCGCCGGTTTGCCGAAGAGTTTGATCCCGATACCGCTCCACGAAGCCCGTATCAACTCGAGCACATCGGGCTCCTCGGCCATCTCGCCCGAATATTCCACGATGATTTCCATCGGCCGACCGTCGGGAAGCAGTCGGACATTATCGCCGCCGCGCTTTGTCAACCCCATCAAATCGAGCAGCCGGTTGGCCTCCGCGGGATCGTGTTGCGCCCAGGCTTGGCGATAGGCGGGTTTATAAAGCGGGCTTTGTGGCAGCAGCGTGTCCTGCCCCTCGATCGCCAGCCCGTCATAGATCACTTCGTTGAGCTCGTGACGGTTGACCGTCAGCGACAACGCGCGGCGAAAACGCACATCGCGGACCAACCTGCGCCATACCTCGTCCTTAACGTTGAGATTGGGATAGAGCGCGAATTGACTGCCGGGGCCGGTCTGCCACAGCCCGACCTTGTAATGATTGCGGCCTTCGCCCTGCCGCAAAAAGGTATAGTCCTCAAAGGCCAGATAGCGGGCCTGCAGGTCGCTTGCGCCGGCGGCAGTCTTGGCCGAGATGAGATGCGAGTCAGCGAGCGACATGACCACTCGGTCGATGTAAGGCAGTTGATTGCCGGCTTTATCCACCCGATAATAATACGGGTTTCGTTCGAATATAAAACGATCAGCGGGCGGTTTAGTCCTTAGGATCCATGGCTCCAGACTCGGCAAATCCGGGTTGTCGTTCTTGTACATCGTGGCGTGGCGATAGTAGAGTACGGTCCATTCGCGAACCCCGGACTGTTTAACGAGTAAATCCAGCTTATCCGGGTCGACGTATTTTGCATGAAACTGTTTCAAATAATGCGCGGGAGCATAGATAAACAGCGGATCCGGACCGGCGATATCGGGGAGGAAAAGCGGGTTCGGACGCGACCAGCTGTAGCGTACCGTCGTTTCGTCGAGGACCTCGAAACGCGGCTTGTCGCCATCCGGCACCAAGTCAACCGCAAGGCCGGAAGGCGACAGCTTCTTATTGCTTGCGACATCCTCGAACCAGAAGCGAAAATCTTCGGAGGAAAAAGGATGGCCGTCGGACCATTTCATACCCTTGCGCAGGTGCAAGGTGAAAATGCGACCATCTTGCATGTCGATCGCTTTCAATATGTCCGGCGCCAACGTCAGAGACGGTGTCAAGCCGACGAGCCGGGCATAGCCGTAGACCACCATCATCTTGGTGTCCTTCGGGCTTGCCATCAGCATGCGCAATTCGCCACCGGGTCGCCCGGCGCTGTCGACGACCGCCGGCTCGGCAGGTAGGCGGGCATCAACTTTTGGTAAAGCTCCGCCCGCCACCTGTTGGGCGAAGAACGGCGTCTCCAGAAGGCCAGCCCATCCGGTGCGCGGAATAGATGCCAACACCCCCGAGGCCAGCAGCGAGCGCGCGACAAAGGTGCGCCGCGTTATCCAACCATCGTGTCCAGCGGAATAATCTCGGCTCATTTTGCCCTGCATCGATTACGCGCGCACCAGACCTCCCGCTCGGGCCGGCGGGGCTGGCATCGCTCTTGCCTCGACGATGTGCCCGGTTAGGGCAGCGAAGCCAAACAGCGGCATCGCCATGCCCTGTTTCTCAACTGGAAAGGGGTCCAGCAGCGCTGCCTGACTGCTGGGCTGCAGACTGCCGCCCGCCAGCCCCTGGATCACCCGGCCGAGACTGCCGGCCATCCCGATAGCCCGGAAGCGAGCGTAAACACGGCGATCGACAACGAAAAGTGGTTGTGGCGGCCGAGAAGCGCTCCCAACCATCCGGTGATCGGCGGGATAATCGCGTTGGCCGGATTGGCTTCGCCTGACGGCTCCCCGCTTCTCGGTCGTCTCAACGGACATAGCATCCGCCACCCTAATTTGAACGGCGTCCCCCGTTTAGACCATCATTACCCCTGCGGCGGCGAGTACGTCCCGCATTCGTGCCCACCAGGTTCTTAGCGGCGAGGCGCTGAAACGCGCTTCGTCCGTGAGCGGGGGAGACCGTCAATCTTCGCAGCAGTAACGTCGAATGACCGTTTGGGTTCCTTTTTTAGCTCCCTTCTCGTTCGCATCGTGCGGCAGCTTTGGGGCAAGTCCCGCCGAATGCGTTACGGCGCCCAGCCGGCTTAGGAGGGCCATCAGCGTGGCGACAAACCCGCTGTCGACGTGACCGACCCCGGCCTCTCGTCGCCGTCAGCCTTTGGACAGTGAGCTCTTCTGACCAAGGCGCCGGTGATCGGCACCCGAACACTAATGCGTCCGGAGGAGGCGACTGGCACTATCTCGCTGTTACGCCGGGTGACGGGATCTTTACAACATGGAGTTATCGGGCTGGAGCAGGTCGAGCCGATGCATTCCTGCTCAATCCACAGCCGCTGCCGGCGCGCACCGCATACGAATGGGGAGTCGTTGCAGAGGTCGTAACGAACGGGAAGGCAGTGGCGCGCGCTCGGGAACTGGCCGATTTGTACCTGCGCGCTCCCGAAGTGACGCGCCGGAATACGCGCATTCACTTCATTCAACCGTTGAAGGAGCG
>DASXMC010000069.1:0-6618 GCA_036495885.1 Allostellaceae bacterium
GCAAGGCCGATCAGTTTCGCGTCGATGGCGGCAAAAAAAACGTAGAGCTTAGCGAAAAACCCGGCGGTCGGCGGCAACCCGGCCAAGGAAAACATGAAGATCGCCAAGGCGAGCGCCAGTGCGGGATGCGTGTGCGACAGGCCGGAAAGATCGGAAATCTCCTCGAGCATCCGCCCCTGTCGGCGCATGCATAGGATGACCGCCCAGGCCCCCATGGTCATAACTAGATACATCGCGAAATAGACCAGCACCCCACGGATAGCGGCGGTCGCCAGCGGGCCGCCGTGCAGTGTGTCGGCCGCGGCTAGGCCGATCAGCGCATAGCCGACATGGCTGATCGCACTGTAGGCCATCAGGCGTTTGATGTTCTGCTGTGCTATCGCCGCGACCGCGCCGAACACCATCGAGGCGACCGAGATGAAAAAGATGATCTGCTGCCAATCGGCGAAGAGCGGCCCGAACGGCTCGACCAGTACGCGGACAAACAGCGCAAAGGCAGCGATTTTCGGGGCAAGCGCAAAGAAAGCGGAGACCGGGGTCGGCGCACCCTCATAGACATCGGGAGTCCACATGTGAAACGGCACCGCCGAAATCTTGAACGCCAAACCAGCGATGATGAAGACAAGGCCGACGATGACGCCGCGCGGCACCGGCGCTCCGCTGGCGAACAGCCGGGCGAGATCGGTAAACGCCGTCGTATCGGCAAAGCCGTAGACCAGCGACAGACCGTAAAGCAATATGCCCGAGGAAAGCCCGCTAAGAATAAAGTATTTGAGCCCGGCTTCGCTCGACCGCGCCGAATCGCGGTTGAAGCTGGCCACGACGTAGAGCGCTAGGTTCTGCAATTCGAGGCCGGCATAGAGGATGATCAAATCGTTGGCCGAGATCATCACCATCATCCCGGTGGTCGCCAACATTACGAGCACCGGGAACTCGAACCGCTCAATCCGCTCGTCGCGGTCGTATTGCACCCCGATCAGGATCGTGACCGCCGAGCCGATCAGCACGAGCGACTTCATAAAGACAGCAAAGGCGTCGCTGACAAACATGCCGTAGAAGCCGAGTTGCCGCTCGCTGCCCTGGACGAGATCGACGATAAACACGAGGGCCAGCGCGGCGACGGCGAGCCAAATGACCTCCCGGGTCGAGTTCTCGCCGCGGAAGGCCCCGTACAGCAGCAAAGCCATCGCCAGTCCGGCGAGTAGTATTTCCGGAACCGCCGGTGCTACGCCTGGAAACGGAAAATGCGGCATTCGCGCGCCCCTAATGCAGACTGGCTTGGCGTGGACCGGCGCTGCCGATGGCCGCGGTCACCTGTTCGATGATGTGGTTGGCCGAAACCTGGATTGGCCGCACGAACGAGGTCGGATAAATTCCCATCCACAAAGTCAGCGCCAGCAACGGGGCAAAGATCGCCTTTTCGCGCAGATCGAGATCGAGAATGTTGCGCAGATCGATGCGGGTTAGCTTGCCAAAGATGACGCGGCGATAAAGATAAAGCATGTACGCCGGCGCCAGAAACAATGCGGTTGCTGCAAGGACGGCTTCGAGCGTGCTGACCCGGAAGGTGCCGAGCAGGATCAGAAACTCGCCGACAAACCCGCTGGTACCCGGTAGGCCGATCGACGCCAGAGTAAAGACCATGAATACAAAGGCATAAGCCGGCATGCGTTCGACGAGCCCGCCGAATCGTGCAATTTCATGGGTGTGAAGGCGATCGTACAGCACCCCGACACACAAGAACAGGGCGGCCGAAACAAAGCCGTGGCTCAACATCTGAATAATCGCACCCTGTAATGCCTCAGGCGTTGCGGCAAAAATGCCCATTGTCACAAAGCCCATATGAGCGATCGACGAGTACGCGACCAGCTTTTTCATGTCGGTCTGGGCGAGGGCGACAAGGGAGGTATAAATCACGGC
The DNA here is from genome assembly GCA_036495885.1 of Allostellaceae bacterium. Lineage (GTDB taxonomy): Bacteria > Pseudomonadota > Alphaproteobacteria > ATCC43930 > CGMCC-115725 > AP-15. The sequence goes on from DASXMC010000069.1 coordinate 1,921, forward strand.
GATGACGCTGAGCGTGAAAATCAGCGGGGTGAAAAAGTGGGAGGCGAGCGGTAACATCGGCAGCGAAAACCGCACGAAGCCGTAGCCTCCGAGCTTTAAGAGAATGCCGGCAAGAATGACCGAGCCCGCAGTCGGCGCCTCGACGTGAGCGTCGGGCAACCAGGTATGCACCGGCCACATCGGGACCTTGATCGCGAACGAGGCAAAGAACGCCAGCCATAGCCATTTCTGCAGACCGAACGAAAACAAACTGGCGTGGGCGAGCGCGTATTCGATATCGGTCGACCCGGTCTGCATATAGATCGCCAGGATCGCCAGCAGCATCAGCACCGAGCCGAGCAACGTATATAGAAAGAACTTAAACGCCGAATATATCCGGTTTTCGCCGCCCCAAACCCCGATGATCAAAAACATCGGGACCAAGACGCCTTCAAAGAAAACATAAAACTGGATGAAATCGAGCGAGCAAAAGATACCGATCATAAAGGTTTCGAGCACGAGAAAAGCGATCATGTACTCCTTGACCTGAATCTTGATCACGACCCAGCTCGACAGGATCGACAAGAACGTCAGCAAAGTCGAAAGAATGATGAAAAACAGCGAAATGCCGTCGATCCCCATATGGTAGCTGATGATAAAGCCGCCGAGTGTGACCCAGCTCGCCCGCTCGACAAATTGGAACCCGGCGGTATTGGCGTCGAAATAGACCCACAGCAACGCCGACAGAACGAGGGCCGCCAGCGACGTCCACAAGGCAATAAATCTTGCGTTCTCGGCGATGACCCGGTCATCGCCGCGCGCGATCATGATAAAAAACACCCCGATCAGCGGCACGAACGTGACGAGCGAGAGCAATGGCCAATGGAGCATCAGGATCGCCTCTCGCCTATCGCGGCAGCAAATACCAGGTCACAAAGGCGGCGAGCCCAATCAGCATCACAAAGGCGTAATGATAGAGATATCCGGTCTGCAGGCGGCTCGCTTGCCGCGACAAATCACGGGTAACAGCCGCGACCCCGTTGGGTCCGAGCCCGTCGATCAACAATCCGTCGCCGCCCTTCCACAACCCATCGCCGATAATCATGGCCGGGCGCACAAACAGCCAATCGTAAAGCTCGTCGAAATACCATTTGTTCAGTAAAAACAGATAAATGGCCCGGAATCGCTGAGCCAGACGCAGGGGGATCAGCGGGTTCAGGATGTAGAAGACATAGGCGGTGCCGATGCCGCCGACTCCGAAAACAAACGGCAGCCAGCGGACAATAAAGGGTATGGCCTCCGCCTCGGCCAGCGAATCCTGGCCAGGCAAGACCAAGATCGAGGTCTTCCAAAAGCTTCCGCGTCCCTGGCCGACAAAATCGCCGTCGAGGAGGCCGCCCAGAACCGTGGCACCGATCGCCAGTACGATCAGCGGGATCAGCATGACCCATGGGGCGTCATGCGCATGGTGCATCGTCTCCTCGGCCGCTCGCGGCTCGCCGTGGAAAGTCATGAACATCAGCCGCGCGATGTAAAACGCGGTCATGAACGCCGCGACCGTGCCGAGTACCCAACCATAGCGGCCGACCGCGGAACCCGAGGCCCAGGCGGCATCGAGGATCGTGTCCTTAGACCAATACCCGGAGAACGGCGGGATGCCACTCAACGACAGCGCGCCAATCCACATCGTCACATAGGTAATCGGTGTCTTGCGCCACATCCCGCCCATGCGCCGCATATCCTGGTCGCCGCCTAGAGCGTGAATCACCGCGCCGCTGCACAAAAACAACAGTCCTTTGAAAAAGGCGTGAGTAAATAGATGAAAGATGCTGGCCTGGTAGGCCGAGACACCGGCGGCGATGAACATGTAGCCGAGCTGGCTGCAGGTCGAATAGGCGACAACTTTTTTTATGTCGTTCTGGGCCATGCCGATGCTGGCGGCAAAAAACGCGGTCGTGCCGCCAATCACGCCGACGAGGACAAGAGCGGTCGAGGCGTATTCAAATATTGGTGACAGCCGCGCCACCATAAAAACCCCAGCGGTCACCATTGTCGCGGCGTGGATCAACGCCGAGACTGGCGTCGGGCCTTCCATTGCGTCCGGTAGCCAAGTGTGCAGCGGAATCTGCGCCGATTTCCCCATCGCGCCGATGAACAGCAGGATGCAGGCGAGGGTCAGCCGGTCGACGCGCCAGCCGATAAAATCCATGGTCGTGCCGACGGCTTTGGGTGCGCCGGCAAAAACCGCCGGAAAGTTCAACGTGCCAAAGATCACAAAGACGGTAAAAATACCGAGCGAAAAGCCGAAATCGCCAACCCGGTTGACGATAAAGGCCTTGATCGCGGCGGCGTTGGCGGAAGGCCGGTCGTACCAGAAGCCAATCAGCAGATATGACATCAGGCCAACGCCCTCCCAGCCGAAGAACAGCTGCAAGAAATCGTTGGACGTGATCAAGGCAAGCATAAAGAACGTGAACAGACTCAGATAGGCCATAAAGCGGGGGATTGATTTATCCTCGGCCATGTAGCCAATCGAATAGACGTGAACCATCGATGAGACGATGGTGACGACGAGGATCATGACCCCGCTGAGGGTGTCGAGCCGGATCGACCAGGTCACGCTAACGCCGCCGGCAACGATCCATTGGAAGAGCGGAATGATTTGCGGCTCAGGCATCGCCAGGATATGGGGAAACAGCACGATTCCCAGCGCCGCCGCCGCCAATAGCGCGCCGCAGGTAACCAGCTGCGAGCCACGGTCACCGATTGCCCGGCCAAAAAAGCCGGCGATAACCGCTGCCGCGAGCGGCAGAAAGACGATCGCGACTGCCAACCAGTCAGCTTCCATTTGATCCCCTGTCGAAAGGCGACGCGATCAGTTCGACAACGCGATTTCCGTCGGTGGCACGCAGCGCCGCGGCGCCACCGCCATCAGCACCCATGTTGTTCGCACCGTAGCACGGCCGCGGCAGAACATCGGCCGAGCGAGGGGCATCCGGTCACTCGCCTCATCAACCCTTCATCATATTGACGTCCTCGACCCCTATCGTGCCGCGATTGCGAAAATAAACGACGAGGATGGCAAGTCCGATCGCCGCCTCTGCCGCAGCCACAGTCAGCACAAACATCGCAAAGGCTTGACCGATCAGGTTACCGCGAAACACCGAAAACGCCACAAGGTTGATGTTGACCGCAAGCAGTATCAGCTCGATCGACATCAGGATGATGATGACGTTCTTGCGGTTCAAAAAGATGCCGAAGATGCCGAGCGTGAACAGGATCGCGGCCACAGTCAGGTAGTGCGGCAGACCGATCGTCACGACACACGCTCCCCGACCGGCACCTTGACGACCTCAACCGACTGCGCGCGGGTGCGGGCAAGCTGGGCTGCGATTGATTGCCGGCGCACATCGGGGCGGCGGCGTAGAGTCAACACGATGGCACCGATCATTGCCACCAGCAGGATCAGCCCCGCGACCTGGAAAGCAAACAGATAGCGCGTGTAGAGAATGTCGCCGAGCGCGCGCGTGTTGCTGATCGCGGCCGCACCTGCGGGCATCGCCGTCTCGACCATGGTGCGGACCGGCGTCACCGCCCAGCTGACCGAGATCAAAACCAGCTCGGCCAACAGAAGCATCCCAACCAGAACGCCAACCGGTAGATAGCGGACAAAGCCACTGCGCAGCTCGTCGAAATCGATGTTTAGCATCATCACGACGAACAAAAACAGCACGGCTACTGCGCCGACGTAAACGATGACCAGGATCATCGCCAGAAATTCGGCGCCGATCAGGACAAACAAGGCCGCCGTATTGAAAAAGGCGAGGATCAGAAACAATACCGAATGCACGGGATTGCGGGCCACGACGACGGTCGCGCCCGAGCCGACCACGGCGATGGCGAAAATGTAGAATAGTATCGTCTGAACAATCATCGCCGCGCCCTCACCCGCCTTCCCCGGACGACGATCCGGGGTTCCGACCCTCTCTCACATCGCGGGAGAGTGAACGCCCCGCCTCGCCCCCTACCCTCCCCCGCTCCCCGGGGAGCGAGAGGATGGGGCGGAGCGGGTCAGAGTAGCACATGGATCCCGTGTCTTTTACTCTCACCGGTACGGCGCATCGAGGGCCAGGTTGTTGGCGATTTCAGCCTCCCAGCGGTCGCCGTTGTCGAGCAATTTCTGCTTGTCGTAAAACAATTCTTCGCGCGTCTCGGTGGCGAACTCGAAATTCGGTCCTTCGACAATCGCATCGACCGGGCAGGCCTCTTGGCAATAGCCGCAATAAATGCATTTCGTCATGTCGATGTCATAGCGGGTCGTGCGCCGGCTGCCGTCGGCGCGCGGTTCGGCCTCGATCGTGATCGCCAGTGCCGGGCAGATAGCCTCGCACAATTTGCACGCAATGCAGCGCTCCTCGCCATTGGGATAGCGGCGCAATGCGTGCTCGCCGCGGAAACGGGTTGAGAGAGGCCCCTTCTCATACGGGTAATTGACCGTGACCGTTCGCCTGAACATGTAGCGAAAAGTCAGAGCGAGCCCCGAAAGCAACTCGCTCAACAACAAGCCGCGCGCCGTGAACGCCATCACTCGACTCCTTCGGCCTCGTTCGGGCCGGGCGCTCAGCGCGCTCCCACCCAACCGGTCGCAACCAGCACACCCGCCGTCAGCACCAGCCAGAGCAGCGAAAACGGTAAAAACACCTTCCAGCCGAGCCGCAT
>DASXMC010000070.1:0-15469 GCA_036495885.1 Allostellaceae bacterium
CCGGTCACATCGGTGGTGCGAAAATAAAATTGCGGCCGGTAATTGCCAAAAAACGGGGTGTGCCGCCCACCCTCCTCCTTGGTCAGGATGTAGGCCTCGCACTGAAACCGGGTGTGCGGCGTGATCGAACCCGGGGCCGCCAAGACCTGGCCGCGCTCGACCTCCTCGCGCTTGGTGCCGCGCAACAACGCCCCGATATTGTCGCCGGCCTCGCCCTGGTCCAACAATTTGCGAAACATCTCGACCCCGGTCACCACCGTCTTGGCGGTCGGCCGCAAGCCGACAATCTCGACCTCGTCGCCGACTTTGACAATCCCGCGCTCGACCCGCCCGGTCACCACCGTGCCGCGCCCCGAGATCGTGAACACATCCTCGATCGGCATCAAAAACGGCCGGTCCTTGGCGCGCTCGGGCTGCGGGATGTAGCTGTCCACCGCCGCCATCAATTCACCGATCGAATTGGCCCCCTGCTCCGGGTCGCGCCCCTCCAGTGCCGCCAATGCCGAGCCCCGGATCACCGGCACGTCGTCCCCCGGAAACTGGTAGGACGACAACAATTCGCGCATCTCCAACTCGACCAGGTCCAACAGCTCCGGGTCGTCGACCATGTCGACCTTGTTCATGTACACCACCAGCGCCGGCACCCCGACCTGGCGCGCCAGCAAAATGTGCTCGCGGGTCTGCGGCATCGGCCCGTCCGCCGCCGACACCACCAGGATCGCACCATCCATCTGCGCGGCCCCGGTGATCATGTTCTTGATGTAATCGGCATGACCCGGGCAGTCGACATGCGCGTAATGCCGGTTGGGCGTCTCGTATTCGACATGGGCGGTGGCAATCGTGATCCCCCGTGCACGCTCCTCCGGCGCCTTGTCGATCTGATCAAACGGCACAAACGTCGCCCCCCCGGCCTCCGCCAACACCTTGGTGATCGCCGCCGTCAACGTCGTCTTGCCATGGTCGATATGCCCAATCGTCCCAATGTTGCAGTGCGGCTTCGTCCGCTGAAACTTCGCCTTCGACATCGTCCTCGTCTCCGCTCGATCGCTTTCGGGTGACCCGGGTCAGGCCATCTTGGCGCGGACTTCATCCGCGACGGCCTGCGGCACCTGTTCGTAATGGTCGAAATGCATCGTGTACTGGGCTCGCCCCTGGCTCATCGAGCGCAGGGTATTAACATAGCCGAACATGTTGGCGAGCGGCACCATGGCATCGACGACCCTAGCGTTGCCGCGAGTATCCATGCCGGTGATCTGGCCGCGTCGGCTGTTCAAGTCGCCGATTACATCGCCCAGATATTCGTCCGGGGTTACGACTTCGACCCGCATGATCGGCTCCAAGAGTTTGGGCGCCGCTTTCATGACCCCTTCCTTGAAGGCGGCGCGGGCGGCGATTTCGAAAGCGAGCACGCTCGAATCGACATCGTGATAGGCGCCGTCGAACAAAGTCGCCTTCAGATCGATGACCGGGAACCCGGCGAGCACGCCGGTTTCGGCCGAAGCGCGCAGCCCCTTTTCAACCCCCGGCACATACTCCTTAGGCACGGTACCGCCGACGACGTCGTTTTCGAACTGGAAGCCTTGGCCGGCATCCAGCGGCTCGAAGCGGATCTTGACGCGGGCAAACTGCCCCGCGCCACCGGTCTGCTTTTTGTGTGTGTAGTCGATCTCCGCCGGGCGGGTGATCGTTTCGCGATAGGCAACCTGAGGCGCCCCGACATTGGCGTCGACCTTGAATTCGCGCTTCATGCGGTCGACGATGATTTCGAGGTGCAGTTCGCCCATGCCCTTGATAACGGTCTGGCCGCTCTCGTTGTCGACCGTGACCCGGAACGACGGATCCTCGGTCGCGAGCCGGGCCAAGGCCTGGCCCATCTTTTCCTGGTCTCCCTTGGTCTTGGGCTCGACCGCGATCTCGATGACCGGCTCGGGAAACTCCATCCGCTCGAGCACGACCGGTGCGGTCGGATCAGACAACGTGTCGCCGGTCGTCGTGTTCTTGAGGCCGGCGAAGGCGACGATGTCGCCGGCGAGCGCTTCCTTGATGTCCTCACGGTGGTTGGCGTGCATCTGCAGCATGCGGCCGACCCGCTCGCGATTGTTCTTGACCGTGTTGAGGACCTGACCGCCGCTGGTTACCACTCCGGAATAGATGCGCACAAACGTCAGCGAGCCGACAAACGGGTCGCTCATGATCTTAAAGGCGAGCCCGGCAAAGGGCTCGTCATCCGACGAATGGCGCTCAACCGGGATGTCCGAGCCCATCTTGACGCCCTTGATCGCCGGCACGTCGGTCGGTGCCGGCAAATAGTCGACAACGGCATCGAGCAGCGGCTGCACGCCCTTGTTTTTAAAAGCCGACCCGCACAATATTGGGACAAAGGCGCCGCCGATCGCACCTTTGCGAATGCAACGTTTGAGGGTCGCCTCGTCGGGTTCCTCGCCGCCTAGATAGGCTTCGAGGGCGGCGTCCTCCTGCTCGACCGCGGCCTCCACCAGACGGGTATGAAAAGCCCGCGCCTCATCGAGCATTTCCGGCGGGACGGCGCCGATCTCGAACTCGGCCCCGAGGGTTTCGTCGCGCCATTTGACCGAGCGCATCCCGACGAGATCGACAACGCCGACAAAATCGTTCTCGACCCCGATCGGCAATTGCAGGACCATCGGCCGCGCGCCGAGCCGGTCGCTGATCATTGCGACGCAGCGTGGGAAATCGGCGCCTATCCGATCCATTTTGTTGACAAAGCAAATCCGTGGCACGCCATACTTGTCCGCTTGGCGCCACACGGTTTCGGATTGCGGCTCCACCCCGGCGACCGAATCGAACACCGCGACCGCCCCATCGAGCACGCGCAGGCTGCGCTCGACTTCGATTGTAAAGTCGACGTGCCCCGGCGTGTCGATGATGTTGATCCGATGGTCGGCCCAAAAGCAGGTGGTCGCGGCCGAGGTGATGGTGATGCCGCGTTCCTGCTCTTGCGCCATCCAATCCATCGTGGCGGTGCCTTCATGCACCTCGCCGATCTTATAATTGCGGCCCGTATAGAAAAGGATGCGCTCGGTCGTGGTCGTCTTGCCGGCATCGATATGGGCCATGATGCCGATGTTTCGGTAACGATCGAGGGGTGTCTGGCGGGTCATCAACAAAGCTCCCGGGACGCCGCCCGGAAGCGGAGCCCCGATCAAAAGAATGGTGTCAAGCGTCCGCTGCGGTCCAACCGAAAAGCGCCTCAGCCCTCCCGCTACCAGCGGTAATGCGAAAAGGCCTTGTTCGCATCGGCCATTCGATGCGTGTCCTCCCGCCGTTTGACCGCGGTTCCGCGGTTGTTGGAGGCGTCGAGCAATTCGCCCGATAACCGCTCTTCCATCGTGTTTTCACCGCGGGCGCGCGAACTCGCAATCAGCCAGCGGATGGCGAGCGCCTGGCTGCGGTCGGGGCGAACCTCGATCGGCACCTGATAGGTGGCGCCCCCGACCCGGCGCGAGCGCACCTCGACTGCCGGACGCACATTGGTCAACGCCTCGTGAAAGACGCGCAACGGTTCCTGCCCGCTGCGCCGGGCGATGCGGTCGAAGGCACCATAGACGATCGTTTCGGTGACCGATTTTTTGCCTTCATACATCAGGCAGTTCATAAATTTGGTCACCACCGGATCGCCAAATTTGGCATCCGGCAAGACCTCGCGTTTGACCGCGGCGCGGCGGCGTGACATCGGCTTCTCCTATCGCGGGCGCTTGGCGCCGTATTTTGAGCGTCGCTGGCGGCGATCCTTGACGCCTTGGGTGTCAAGCGTACCGCGAATGATATGGTAGCGAACCCCGGGAAGGTCCTTGACGCGACCACCGCGGATCAACACCACCGAATGTTCCTGCAGATTGTGGCCTTCGCCGGGAATGTAGCTCGTCACCTCGAAACCATTGGTCAGCCGCACCCGCGCCACCTTGCGCAGTGCCGAATTCGGCTTTTTGGGTGTGGTGGTGTAGACGCGAGTGCACACGCCGCGCTTTTGCGGGCAGGCCTCCATTGCCGGAACCTTGTCACGCGCCACCTGCGGCCGGCGCGGATGGCGGATCAGCTGGTTTATCGTCGGCATTCACAAGCACCCCATGAACACACCACCTTATCGAGCACGACAACCGCCCGACGCGGCGGACGCGCCAGGGCTGTTCAGCACCACTCCCTTTGAAACCAATGCGCCTTCTTGCAAAAGCGCCGAGCCACGGCCAACGAACGGGCTGCGTCTAGGTGGCTTCCTACGGCCAGCCCCTCAGTAGAGCGCTCATATAATTGCGAGATGAGTGCCGGGTCAAGACCCTCGGCACAAATCTTAGCCGGCAGAACGCGACTGCCGACGACGGCGAGGGGCCGCCCGCGCGGCGGGCACCCCCTCACTGGGCCTATTCGGCGGCGCCGGCGCGCCGTTCTTCGAGCTCTGCCGTCTCCTCGTCGGCGGCATTGGCGGCGATTGCCGCCAACTCGCGGTCGCGCTCGGCAGCGATCTCGCGCATCCGGGCGATGACACTGCCGGTGCCGGCCGGGATCAGCCGGCCGACAATCACATTTTCCTTGAGCCCGGTCAGCTGGTCGATCCGTCCCGAGACCGCGGCCTCGGTCAGCACCCGGGTCGTTTCCTGGAACGAGGCTGCCGAGATGAACGAGTTGGTTTGCAGGCTCGCCTTGGTAATGCCCTGCAACACCGGACGCGCTATCGCCGGGCGCAGCCCATCGCGCTCGGCCTTGGCGTTCTCGAACTCGAATTCGATGCGATCAACCTGCTCGCCGGCCAGCAGAGTGGTCTCGCCGGGCTCGTCGATTTCGACCTTCTGCAGCATCTGACGCACAATCACTTCGATGTGCTTGTCGTTGATGCGCACCCCTTGCAGACGGTAGACCTCCTGGATCTCGTTGACCAGATAGCTTGCCAGCGCCTCGACCCCGAGGATGCGCAGGATGTCGTGCGGAACCCGGTTGCCGTCCATCAACAGATCGCCCTTCTCGACGTAATCGCCTTCCTGGACGCTGATGTGCTTGCCTTTCGGGATCAAGTATTCGACCGGCTCGCCGCCATCCTCTGTCGGAACCACGATGATGCGGCGCTTGGTCTTGTAATCCTTACCGAACTCGACCCGCCCGTCGCTTTCGCTGATGATTGCGAAATCCTTGGGCTTGCGCGCCTCGAACAGTTCGGCGACCCGCGGCAGACCACCGGTAATATCGCGGGTTTTTGAGGATTCACGCGGGATGCGGGCGAGCACGTCGCCGGCTTTGACCGCGGTCCCGTTCTCGACCGACAAAATCGCGTCGACCGACATGAAATAGCGCGCTTCGAGGCCGTTGCCGAGCAGCAGCACCTCGCCCTGCGGGTCGCGCAAGGTGATCCGAGGCCGCAACTCGCTGCCGCGCGGCTGCTGCTTCCAATCGATGACCACCTTGGAAGAAATGCCGGTTGCCTCGTCGACGATTTCGCGCATCGACAGACCTTCGATCAAATCCACGTAATGTGCGATTCCGTCCTTTTCGGTCACGATCGGTATGGTATACGGGTCCCATTCCGCCAGCCGGTCGCCGCGCTGCACTTGCGCGCCCTCGTCGGCCAGCAGCCGCGCGCCATAAGGAATGCGATGGCGCGCCTTCTCCCGCCCGGCCTCGTCGAGCAGCACAAGTTCCAGATTGCGCCCCATCACCACCGGCACATTCGACGAGTTCATCACGACGTTGCGGTTCTTGATCTCGATCGTCGCCTCGAACGCCGCTTCGATCGAGGATTGCTCAGCGCCGCGCTGAGCCGCCCCGCCAATATGGAAGGTCCGCATCGTCAGCTGGGTTCCGGGTTCGCCGATCGACTGCGCGGCGATGACGCCGACCGCCTCGCCCATGTTGACAATCGTCCCGCGCGCAAGGTCGCGGCCATAGCAATTACCGCATACCCCGATCCGAGCCTCACAGGTCAACACCGAGCGGATCAGCACCGCCTCGATGCCGGCGCGCTCAATCCGGTCGACCGCATCTTCGTCGATGAGTTCTGCCGCCGGCAGAATGACCTCGCCGCTGAGCGGATCGAGAACATCGACCGCGGCGGTGCGGCCCAAGATGCGATCGGCGAGCGGGGCGATAACCTCGCCGCCGTCGACGACGGCGCGCGTCATCAGCCCGCGCGTCGTGCCGCAATCGACTTCGGTGATGATCGCGTCCTGCGCGACATCGACGAGGCGGCGGGTCAGATATCCGGAATTGGCCGTCTTCAACGCGGTGTCGGCGAGGCCCTTACGGGCGCCGTGCGTCGAATTGAAATATTCGAGAACAGTCAGCCCCTCCTTGAAATTGGAGATGATCGGCGTCTCGATGATCTCGCCCGAGGGCTTGGCCATCAGACCGCGCATGCCGGCCAGCTGCTTGATCTGCGCCGCCGAGCCCCGCGCCCCCGAATCCGACATCATCCACACCGGGTTGATCGGCTCCCCCGGGGGCGCCGAGCGGATCATCTTCATCATCTCCTCGGCGACCTTGTCGGTGCAGCGCGACCACACATCGACCACCTTGTTGTACTTCTCACCTTGGGTGATCAGGCCGTCCTGGTATTGCTGCTCGTACTGCTTGACCTGATCCTGCGCCTCGGCCACCAGTAGCCGCTTGGCTTCTGGAATGATCAGATCGTCCTTGCCAAAGGAAATGCCGGCCTTACACGCCTGGGTAAATCCTAACGTCATCAGCCGGTCACAGAAGATCACGGTCTCCTTTTGGCCGGCGTGACGATAGACCTGATCGATAACGTTGCTGATCTCTTTTTTGGTCAACAAAGTGTTGATCAGGTCAAAGCCAAGCACTGGGTGGCGCGGCAGGATTTCGCTGAGCAGCATGCGGCCGGGGGTGGTCTGGACCCGTTGCACGACCGGCCGCCTGTCGGCGTCGATGGTGTGATAGCGCGCCTGGACGCGGGCATGCAGTGACACCGCCTTGGCTTCGAGCGCCTGCTCGATCTCGCCGATGCTGGTGAAAACCATTCCTTCGCCCTTTTCGCCGGGGCGCTCCATCGTGATGTGATAAAGCCCCAGCACGATGTCCTGCGACGGCACGATGATCGGCTTGCCGTTGGCCGGGCTCAGGATGTTGTTGGTCGACATCATCAAGACGCGGGCTTCGAGCTGCGCCTCGAGCGACAACGGCACGTGCACCGCCATCTGATCGCCATCGAAATCGGCATTGAAAGCGGTGCAGACAAGCGGATGAAGCTGGATCGCCTTGCCCTCAATCAGCACCGGTTCGAACGCCTGAATGCCGAGACGGTGCAGGGTCGGTGCCCGGTTTAGCAACACCGGATGCTCTCGGATCACCTCTTCGAGGATGTCCCAGACCTCGGGCCGCTCCTTTTCGACCATGCGCTTGGCCGCCTTGATTGTGCTCGCCAGGCCGTAGAGCTCGAGCTTCGAATAGATGAACGGCTTGAACAATTCGAGCGCCATCTTCTTGGGCAGCCCGCATTGCTGCAGCTTGAGCTCAGGACCGACGACAATGACCGAGCGGCCGGAATAATCGACGCGCTTGCCCAACAGGTTCTGCCGGAAGCGGCCCTGCTTGCCCTTGAGCATGTCGGAGAGCGACTTCAACGGACGCTTGTTGGCGCCGGTGATGATGCGCCCGCGCCGGCCGTTGTCGAACAGCGCATCGACCGCCTCTTGCAGCATGCGCTTTTCGTTGCGCACGATGATGTCGGGCGCGCGCAGCTCGATCAGCCGCTTGAGCCGGTTGTTGCGGTTGATGACGCGGCGATAGAGATCGTTCAAATCCGAGGTCGCAAATCGGCCGCCGTCGAGCGGCACCAGCGGGCGCAGTTCGGGCGGGATGACCGGGACGACTTCGAGGATCATCCATTCCGGGCGGCTCTTCGACTCGACAAACGCATCGACCAGCTTGAGTCGTTTGACGAGTTTTTTGCGCCGGGCCTCGGAGCTTGTCTCGCGCAAATCGACGCGCAGTTGATCGCGCTCCTGCTCGAGATCGATAGCCGAGAGCATCGTGCGCATCGCCTCGGCGCCGATTGCCGCGGTGAATTGGTCTTCACCGTAATCGTCCTGGGCTTGCAGGTATTCTTCTTCGTTCAGCAGCTGATGCTGCTTTAACGGCGTCAGTCCGGGCTCAATGACGACGTAGTTCTCGAAATACAGCACCCGCTCGAGATCCTTCAACGTCATGTCGAGCAACAAGCCGATCCGGCTCGGCAGCGACTTCAGAAACCAGATGTGCGCGACCGGCGAGGCAAGCTCTATATGCCCCATGCGATCGCGTCTGACCTTTGACAGGGTGACCTCGACCCCGCACTTCTCGCAGATAATGCCGCGATATTTCATGCGCTTGTATTTGCCGCACAGGCATTCGTAATCCTTGATCGGCCCGAAGATGCGCGCGCAGAATAGCCCGTCGCGCTCGGGCTTGAAGGTCCGGTAATTGATTGTCTCGGGTTTTTTGATTTCACCGTAGGACCAAGAGCGGATGCGCTCCGGGCTGGCGATCGAGATGCGGATCTGATCGAAGCTCTGGGTCCCGGTGACCTGCCCGAAGATGTTCATCAACTCGTTCATGCACAACCCCTCTGGGTGCTGTTGCCATTCCCGCGCAAGCGGGTAGCGAGTGCCACGATTTCGTCGATTTCCGTCGACCCCCGCCGGCGCGGCCGCGACGGACTAAAGCGCTGCCTGTTGTTGCTGCGGTCGGCAGGTTGCGCGCTATGCTCAAAAGTCGCGTTGCTCGAGCTCCACATTGAGGCCGAGCGAGCGCAGCTCCTTGACCAGCACGTTGAATGATTCGGGGATGCCAGCCTCGAAATTGTCGTCGCCGCGCACGATGGCCTCATAGACCTTGGTGCGGCCGGAAACGTCGTCCGATTTTACCGTCAGCATCTCTTGCAAAGTGTATGCCGCGCCGTAGGCCTCGAGCGCCCAGACCTCCATTTCGCCAAAGCGCTGACCGCCAAACTGGGCCTTGCCGCCCAAGGGTTGCTGGGTGACGAGGCTGTATGGCCCGATTGAGCGAGCATGGATCTTGTCATCGACCAGATGATGCAGCTTCATCATGTAGATGTAGCCCACCGTCACCTTGCGGTCGAACGACTCCCCGGTGCGGCCGTCGACCAAGGTCACCTGCCCCGAGGCGGCGAGGCCAGCGCGTTCCAGCATCGCCACGATGTCGGCTTCGCTCGCACCGTCGAACACCGGGCTCGCCATCGGCACGCCGCGTTCGAGGTTGCCGGCGAGTTCGATCAGCTCATCGGGTGCCAGACCGGCGATCTCGGCCCCCTCCGGTCCCGGGTAGAGCTCGTCCAAGATGCCGCGCAGTTCGGCGCCGTCGCGGGCGCCGCGGCGGATTTGGGCAAGAACAGCGCCGATCCGTTGGCCGAGCCCGGCCGAGGCCCACCCGAGATGGGTTTCGAGGATCTGCCCGACATTCATCCGGCTCGGCACGCCCAACGGGTTTAGCACGATGTCGATCGGCGTGCCGTCTTCGAGGTATGGCATGTCCTCGCACGGTACGATGCGCGAAATCACACCTTTGTTGCCGTGCCGGCCCGCCATCTTGTCGCCCGGCTGCAGCTTGCGCTTCACCGCGACAAAGACCTTGACCATCTTCATCACACCAGGCGGCAATTCGTCGCCGCGCTGCAGCTTTTCGACCTTGTTCTCAAAGCGCGCGGTCAGTTCGGCGATCGCATCCTCCAGCTGCTTTTTGAGCGCTTCGATATCGGCCATGTTCGCATCATCGCGGATCGAAATCTGTTTCCACAACGAGGGCGCGTATTCTGCGAGCACCTCTTCGCTGATCTCGATCCCCGATTTCATGCCGCGCGGGCCGCCGACGGCAGTCTGGCCGATCAGCAATTCCTTGAGCCGGGCGGCGAAGCTGCGCTCGAGTATGGCGCGCTCGTCGTCGCGATCCTTGGCCAGCCGCTCGATCTCGGCGCGTTCGATTGCGAGGGCGCGTTCGTCCTTGTCGACCCCGCGGCGCGAAAAGACGCGAACCTCGACGATCGTGCCGGAGACGCCCGGCGGTAGGCGCAGTGAGGTATCGCGCACGTCGGAGGCCTTCTCGCCAAAGATCGCGCGCAACAGCTTTTCTTCGGGGGTCATCGGTGATTCGCCCTTGGGCGTCACCTTGCCGACGAGGATGTCGCCCGGCTTGACCTCGGCGCCGATATAGACGATGCCGGCCTCGTCGAGGTTTTTGAGCGCTTCCTCGCCGACATTCGGAATGTCGCGGGTGATCTCCTCCTGTCCGAGCTTGGTGTCGCGCGCCATCACCTCGAATTCTTCGATGTGGATCGAGGTGAACACGTCGTCGGATACAATCCGCTCGGATATCAGGATCGAATCCTCGAAGTTATAGCCGTTCCACGGCATGAACGCGCACAGCACGTTGCGCCCTAGCGCCAATTCGCCGAGCTCGGTCGACGGGCCGTCGGCAATGATGTCGCCGGCATTGACCTGGTCGCCGACTTTGACGAGCGGCCGCTGGGTGATGCAAGTGTTCTGGTTGGAGCGCTGAAACTTCAGCAGATTGTAAATGTCGACCCCGGAAGCCGCCGAGGACGTCTCGGCGGTGGCGCGCACCACCACGCGGGTCGCGTCGACCTGGTCGACAATCCCCGAGCGGCGGGCGATGATCGTCACCCCCGAGTCGCGCGCCACCGTTCCCTCCATGCCGGTACCGACCAACGGCGCCTCGGCGCGGATCAGCGGCACCGCCTGGCGCTGCATGTTGGAGCCCATCAGCGCCCGATTGGCGTCGTCATTTTCGAGAAACGGGATCAGCGCCGCCGCCACCGAGACGAGCTGCTTTGGCGAGACGTCGATCAGGTCGATGTCCTGCGGCCGCGTCATGACAAAATCGCCGCCCTTGCGGCAATTGGTCAGATCGGCAGTAACTCGTCCCTCGGCGTCGGTTTCGACATTGGCCTGCGCGATCGCGTAGCGGCCTTCGTCCATTGCCGACAGGTAGACCACCTCGTCGGTCACACGCCCGTCGACGACGCGCCGATACGGGCTTTCGATAAAGCCGTATTGGTTGACGCGGGCGTAGGTCGCCAAACTGTTGATCAATCCGATATTCGGCCCTTCCGGTGTCTCGATCGGGCAGATCCGGCCGTAATGGGTCGGGTGCACGTCGCGTACCTCAAACCCGGCACGCTCGCGCGTCAACCCTCCCGGCCCCAGCGCCGAGAGCCGCCGCTTATGGGTGATTTCGCTCAACGGATTGGTCTGGTCCATGAACTGCGACAACTGCGACGAACCAAAGAACTCGCGCACCGCCGCTGCCGCCGGTTTGGCATTGATCAAATCGTGCGGCATCACGGTGTCGATTTCGACCGAGCTCATCCGCTCGCGGATCGCCCGCTCCATGCGCAAGAGGCCAATGCGGTACTGGTTCTCCATCAGCTCGCCGACCGAGCGCACCCGGCGGTTGCCGAGATGATCGATGTCGTCGATCTCGCCACGCCCGTCCTTGAGCTCGACCAGGACCTTGAGGATCGCGAGAATGTCGGCTTTACGCAACGTGCGCACGGTGTCCTCGGTTTCGAGCACCAGCCGCGAGTTCATCTTGACCCGGCCGACCGCCGACAAATCATAACGCTCGGAGTCGAAGAACAGGCTGTTGAACAGTGCCTCGGCGGTCTCCAGCGTCGGCGGCTCGCCTGGACGCATGACCCGGTAGATGTCGATCAGAGCGTCCTCGCGGGTCGCGTTCTTGTCGATCGCCACGGTATTGCGGATGTAGGGCCCGACCGTGATGTGGTCGATGTCGAGGACCGGAAATTCAGCGATCCCGGTCTCGACAAGCTGGGCCAGCGTCGCGGCGGTGATCTCGTCACCGGCCTCGAAATACACCTCGCCGGTTTCTTCATTGATCAGATCCGCGGCGAAAAATCGGCCGATCAGCTCCTCGTCGCGAACGAGGATGTCGCTGAGCCCGGCTTCACGCAACCGCCGAGTGGTGCGCGGGGTCAACCGCTCGCCAGCCGGCAGCACGATCTCGCCGGTCGCCGCGTCGCGCAACTCGTTTATTAATTTCCCCTTAAAATGGTCGGGGTCGAACGGCGCCATCCATCCTTGAGGGCCATGGCGAAAGACGATTCGGCGATAGAACGCCGTTAGGATTTCTTCTTTCGACATGCCGGCCGCCTCGCCCGGCTGCAGCGGCTTGTTCTCGGCCCGCCGCTCTCGGCGCATCGCTTCGGTTGCGTCGTCGTCGAGCGCCATCAGCAACGTCGTCGCCGGCAATTTCCGGCGGCGATCGATGCGCACATAGACGTGGTCCTTGGCGTCGAACTCGAAATCGAGCCATGAGCCGCGATAGGGGATGACGCGCGCGGCGAACAGATATTTGCCCGACGAATGCGTCTTTCCCTTGTCGTGGTCAAAAAAGACACCCGGGCTGCGATGCATCTGCGACACGATGACCCGCTCGGTGCCGTTGATGATGAAGGTGCCGTTCTTCGTCATCAGCGGCATGTCGCCCATATAGACGTCCTGCTCCTTGATGTCGCGGATCGAGCGCGACCCGGTGTCTTCGTCGACATCCCAGACCACGAGACGGAGCGTCACCTTCAGCGGCGCCGCAAAGGTAATGCCGCGCTGCTGGCATTCATCTACGTCGTATTTTGGCGATTCGAGCTCGTAGCGCACGAATTCGAGCTGCGCTCGCTCAGAAAAATCCCGGATCGGGAATACTGATTTGAGCACTTCCTGCAAGCCGACACTGCCGCGGTCTTCGGGCATTACGCCCATCTGCAGGAAATGATCGTAGGAGCTCTTTTGCACCTCGATGAGGTTGGGCATCGGCGCGACCTCGGGAACGCGTCCGAAGCTTCGGCGGATGCGCTTTTTACCCGTAAAGGAAATTGCCATCACATTCCTCATTCTGGGGCCGCCGGAGGGTGACCCGATCTCGGTTTACGGGCGTCGCCCCGTGCCAAGAGCGGCGTTGTCGCCGCGTTGGCTGGTGCTGCGCCGCCGCCACTCGCGTCCTCAGACGCCAAAACCCGGCGTGCGCAACAGGTTGCGCCCCGGTTTTGGTGTCTCGGTGTAGCGGCGCGGCAGCGTCCGGCGCCGGCCGCCGTGCGGAAAAAGCTTCGTCGCAGACCTACTTTATTTCGACAGTCGCACCCGCATCTTCAAGCTGCTTTTTGATCTTTTCTGCTTCGTCCTTGTTGACGCCCTCCTTGACCGCCTTTGGCGCCGCCTCGACGAGATCCTTGGCCTCTTTGAGCCCAAGGCTGGTGATCGCCCTCACCTCCTTGATCACATTGATTTTCTTCTCGCCGATCGCAGCCAGAATGACGTCGAACTCGGTTTGCTCCGCGGCCGCTTCCGCGGCGGGTGCGGCGGCTCCTGCCGCAGCGACCGCAACCGGTGCCGCCGCCGAAACCCCCCATTTTTCTTCGAGCATTTTCGACAGCTGGGATGCTTCGAGCACACTCAAGGCCGACAGTTGATCGACCAAACTCACCAGATCGGGCATTATTCGCTCCTGATTTCGAAAGATTTCGATAACTACCGCAAGATCAGTTTTGATGACCCACCGAAGGCGCGACCCCGCTATCCGGGTCGCCGCCCTCCGCATCGGCATGGGCTGCAAGAACCCGCGCGAGCTGACCGGCCGGCGCTTGCAGCACCGCTGCGATCCGGGTCGCCGGCGCTATCAGCAAACCGATCAGCTTGCCGCGCAGCTCGTCAAGCGACGGCAGACTGGCAAGTTCCTTGACCCCAGCATCGCTCAGTACCTCGCCGACAAGGCCGCCGCCGATAATCGTCAGTTTGTCGTTGCGGTTGGCGTACTCGACCGCGACTTTGGCCGCCGCCACCGGGTCGCGCGAGAACGCGATCGCCGTCGGGCCAGCAAACAGCGGCGACAGTCCGGCGAACAGCGTACCGTCGAGCGCACGCTTGGCCAGCCGGTTCTTGGTCACGCGAAACCGTGCGCCGGCGGCGCGCATCTGTCGGCGCAGCTGCGTCGCCTCGGCAACCGTCATTCCCGACTGATGGGTCACGACAACACAGACCGTGTCGGCGAGCTCGCGTTGCAGCGTCTCGATCAGCTTTTGCTTTTGTCCGCGCTCCACTTCGCTCTCCGAACCCGCTTGCAGCTCCGGCGCCGGATGCCACCGGTACCTGACGATCCTCCTGCCGCGACGGCCGCGGCCCCGACGGAACTACCCGATTACGTCCTTGCTTCCTCCGCCACATCCGCCAGATCGAGCTTGATCCCGGGTCCCATTGTCGAGCTCAGGCTGATCTTTTTGATATAGGTGCCGCGCACGCCGCTCGGCTTGTTGCGGGTGATGGCACCGACAAAGGCGCGCACATTATCCGTAAGTGCTGCCTCGGTAAAGCTCGCTTTGCCGACCCCGGCATGGACGAGCCCGGCCTTTTCGGCGCGAAATTCAACTTGTCCGCCTTTGACCGCGCGCACCGCCTCCTCCACATTCTGCGTCACGGTGCCGAGCCGGGGGTTGGGCATCAGCCCGCGCGGCCCCAGGATCTTGCCGAGCCGCCCGACCAGAGCCATCAGATCAGGGGTGGCGATCGCGCGATCGAAATTGATCTCTCCGGCCTGAACCTTCTCGGCGAGGTCCTCGGCGCCGACCAGATCGGCACCCGCCGCCTCGGCCTCCTTGGCCTTTTCGCCACGGGCAAAGACCGCGACCCGCACGCTCTTGCCGGTACCATGCGGCAACATCACCATACCGCGCAAATTCTGATCCTGCTTGCGCGGGTCGATGTTGAGGTTCATCGCCACCTCGACGGTCTCGTCGAATTTCGCCGAGGCGCGCGACTTCACCAGCGCCACAGCCTCGCCCAGCCGGTGCGGCTTGAGCGGGTCGATCCCCTCATAGGCCTTTTGCAGCCGTTTGCCGATCTTCGCCATTATCGATTACTCCACCACATCCAAACCCATCGACCGCGCCGAGCCGACCAGCATGCGACAGGCGCCGTCGATATCCTTGGCATTGAGGTCCACCATCTTTTGTTCCGCGATCTCGCGGATTTGCGCCGTCGTGACCCGGCCGACGCTATTGCCCTTGCCGGTGGTTTGCGAGCCTTTCTCGATCCCGGCCGCCTTCTTCAGAAAGAAGGAATTGGGCGGGCTTTTGGTGACAAACGTGAATGAACGGTCGCCATATGCAGTAATCACGACCGGAATCGGCATGCCGGGTTCAAGGCCCTGGGTCGTGGCGTTGAACGCCTTGCAGAACTCCATGATGTTGAGCCCGCGCTGACCCAGCGCCGGACCGATCGGCGGCGACGGGTTGGCCTTGCCGGCCGGGACCTGCAATTTGATAATACCGACGATTTTTTTTGCCATTGCCGAGCTTTTCTTTCGCTATATCCCGCAGATCCTGGATCAGACCTTCTCGACCTGCGAGTATTCGAGTTCGACGGGGGTGGCGCGGCCAAAAATCGACACCGCAACCTTGAGCCTC
>DASXMC010000071.1:0-7622 GCA_036495885.1 Allostellaceae bacterium
CTTGACGTGATCGCCGATATCGACGTAGCGCTTCAGCACATAACCGCTGGCGCGTCCATAGATGTTTGCGTCCTCAAAGCCGAGGGTAGTCCCTGGCAGTGTCACGTGCAGCGTGCCGAGCCGTTGCGTCACCCGCTCGACGCGCACGCTTGGGACGAAGTCCGCCTGCTGTTCGGCGGTGTCCGTGACCTGGCGGTGCTGCTGGTAATGCCGCCACACACCCAGGCCGAGGGCGCCGATAAACAGCATGAGGATGCCAAAGCCGAGCAGCCGCCGTCCGGGACCGCCGCGCCTCGGGGGCTCGCTTGTCGGCGGAGCGGTCTCGCGATCGGGGCCTGGAAGGAGCAGCCGCGGCGGCGGCCCCTTCAGGAGAGGTGTTTGCTCGACCTCGTTCATTCGGGAACCTCTTCGAAGACACCATGGGCGGCCTTGCCGTCGTTGCCCTTGCGCAGCATCGCAAAGAGATAGGGCACGACGAGGAGGGTGGTTGGGGTTGCGAACAGAAGACCACCGATGACCGCGCGTGCGAGGGCGGCGTTCTGCTCCTCGCCCGGCCCGCCGATCGCCATCGGAATCATGCCGACGATCATCGCGGCGGCGGTCATCAATACCGGCCGGATTCGGGTGTGCCCGGCCGCAATCGCGGCGTCGAAAGCCGTGCTGCCGGCAAGCTGTTGCTCGCGCGCAAAGGTGACGAGCAGGATCGAGTTTGCCGAGGCGACGCCGACCGCCATGATGGCACCCATCAGCGACGGCACGCTCAAGGTCGTGCCGGTGACGTAAAGCATCGTGACGATGCCGCAGAACGTGGCCGGCAGGGCCAGAATGACGACGAACGGGTCGCCCCAGGTCTGGTAATTGACGACCATCAGCAGGTAGACGAGCACGGCGGCAAACACGAGGCCGATCCCCATATCGCGGAAGGCCTGGTTCATGCTGTCGATCTGGCCGGTCACCTGGATCGTATTGCCGGGTTTAAGCTCTTTCTTGAGGTCGGTGGTGACCTTGTCGATGCTGCTGGCGATGCTGCCGAGATCGCGGCCCTGGGTGTTGGCATAGACCTCGTAGACGGGCTGAATATTGGCCTGGTTGGCGCTGCCCGGTACCGAATCCCGCACGAACGCAGCGACATTTTGCAGTTCCCCCGGCACCGGCTGCGTTCCTGGACGAACCTGAAATGTGGTCCGCGGGGCGGTTCCGGTGTTGACGGGCGTATTGTCGAGATCACCCATCGAGCTGACCAGATATTGCGGCGTCTGCACCGCAATGTAATAGGGGATGCCATTCTTCGGGTCGGTCCAGAAATTGGCCTGGATCTGTTCGGAGGAATTGAAAGTCGTGCTGATGTTGTTGCCGACGTCGCTCGCCGTGAGGCCGAACTGCAAGCCCCGTGTACGATCGATATTGACCAGGAAGTCGGGAGCGTCCACTTCCTGTTGCAAGTGGGCATCGACAACCCCCGGAATGGCGGCGATGCGCTGCTGCAGTTCTTTGGCGATGCGGAGGTTGTCAGCCCGGTCATAGCCGGCGGTGCGCACGTCGATCTGCGCAGTGAGCCCAAAATTCAGAATCTGCGTCGCCATGTCGGCGGGCTGGAAATAGAACATGTCTTCCGGGAATGCCGCCGGCAGTAGCTCCCGCAATTTGCGGACGTAATCTGCGGTCGGGGCATGGCCCTCTTTGAGGGATACCATGATCACGCCGTCATTGACCGCGATCGTCGTGCCGTCGGCGAACGCCCAGTTATAAGGGCGCGCCGGCACCCCGAAATTGTCGACGATCAGATCGAGATCTTGCCTTGGGATGACCTGACGGATCTTGTCTTCGACCTTCTGGAAAATCCGCTCGGTCGTCTCGATGCGGGTGCCCGAAGGTGCCCGGAGATGAAGCTGGATCATGCCGCCATCGATTGCCGGATAAAAATCGCGGCCGACAAAGACGAACATCACGCCGCCAAGTACCAAAACCAGCGCAGCGATGATCGGGACGATGGCCCGGCGGGTGAGCAATATCTTCAGAAGCGCGACATAGCTTTGCCGCAGCTGCTCGAATCCGCGCTCGAATGACGCGTGGAAACGCGAAAAGAAGCCTTTGTTAGCGCCCCCGGTCGACCCGCCGCCGTGCTGGCCCTTCAGCATCTGGGCGATTGTGATCGGCGTCAGCGTGCGCGATAGGCCGTAGGAGGCGAGCATCGCAAACACCACGGCGAGGCCGAGCGGCGTGAACAGGTATTTCGCCGGTGCCTCGAGAAAGACCACTGAGGTAAAGACGCAGCTGATCGCCAATGTGGAGACCAGTGTCGGCATCGCGATCTCGGCGGCGCCGTGCAATGTCGCCCTTGGCAGCGGCATCTTCTCCTCATCGAGCAGGCGATAAGTGTTCTCGATCGTCACCGTCGAATCGTCGACGAGAATGCCGACCGCCAGCGCCAGGCCGCCCAATGTCATCGTGTTGATCGTCTCACCCAAGAAATAGAGCACGACAAGCGAAGTGAGCATCGCCAGCGGGATCGAGATCATCACGACGACTGTCGGGCGCCATGAGCCGAGAAAGACCAGGATCATCAGCGCCGTCAGGCCAGCGGCGATCGCGCCTTCGCGCAGCACGCCAATCAGCGAAGAGGTCACGAACACGGACTGGTCAAACAGCGACTTGATGACCATACCGGGCGGCGCTGCCTTGCGCGCGACGCTCAGCATGTGCTTGACCGCATTGACGACCGTCAATGTCGAGGCATTGCCGTTCTTGATGATGCTGATCAATACCGAGCGCTTGCCGTCGGCCCGCACGACATTCTGCTGTACCAGATTGCCGTCGCGCACATGACCGATATCCTTGAGGAAGACTGTGGCGCCGTTCTGGTAGGCAACCGGGATGTCGTTGAGCGCCTCGATCGTCGGCGGCATCGAATTGGTGCGGATTTCGTAGTCGGTCTTGCCGATCTTTGCATCGCCGGCGGGCAGGGTCAGGTTCTGCGCGTTGACGGCGTTGACGACCTGCAATGGCGTCAGGCCTTTGGCCAGCAGCTTTGTCTGGTCGATGTCGACCATGATCTGCCGATATTTGCCGCCGGCTGGGGTCGGCAAGGTGATGCCCTGGATCGGCGCAATCATCTGGCGCAGTCTGTAAATACCATAATCGTAGAGCTGCGATTCGCTGAGCCGGTCGGAGCTGAGAGCGACTTGCAGGACCGGCACCGCAGACGCGCTGTATTGCACGATGTTCGGCGGCTGGGTTCCTGCCGGCATCAGGGAGCGGATCGCGTTTGTGGCGGCGACGATCTGCGAGATCGCGAGACTGAGATCCACATCCGGCTGGAAATAGATCTTCTCGACCGAGATGCCGTTGACGCTCTCGGCCTCCATCTCTTTGATGCCGTTGACGCTGGTGCTGATCGAGTACTGGGCGTAGGTGGTAAATCGCTGCTCCATCTCGGTCGTGTTGAGACCGGTGTACTGCCAAATCACCGAAACGACCGGGATGTCGATCTTGGGGAAAATGTCGGTCGGCATCTCGACCGTTGCGGTGACCCCGAGAAACAGGATCAGCGCCGCGACTACATAGAAGGTGTGCGGGTATTTCAATGCGAAGCGGACAATACCCATCTCAAGCTCCCGGAGTGTGGGTGACTACGAACCGCTGTTGGACATGGGTTTGCCGCGGTTGCGAGGCGGCGCACCGCCTAAGGGCGGAGCGCGGTCTTCGTCCCACGCATAATCTCGCGGTAGAGCTCTTCTACTTCGCGATCTTCGTCGCGCTCCTTCCGCTGCCGATCGATCTCTTCTGCGGTCGGCTGCCGCTGGCGGCCGGCCACAATCGGCGGATGCTCAAGCTCCACTTGTGATCCAGGCGGCTGGGCCGATAACTGGGCGTCGGCGCCTGACTGCGCGTAAGCCACGCCGACAAGCCCCAACGTGACGCCAACCGCACATGAGAACTTTCTGAGCATACCGATACGCCGCATCAGCATACGATCGCGGCCGCGCGCTATGATCCGATGGGCCGAGGAGACCTCGTGGGGGAGCTGGCGATCGGCGTAGAGAAGCGTCGTCCCGTCAGCTTCCACGTGGACTACATGCGAATCCCGCACCTTGTCGTAGAGAGTCTTTCCCATCTCCGCTCTCCCAAGCAACCGACCAATATCTCGGTTGAGGATGCAAATGCGGTCTGGGAATGATCGCTTCCAATGGAGAGATTATATAATTTAATCGTCAATGCCGATGAAATCCGGAGGCTTACCGTGCTCGATACCCGGCAACTTCGCTATTTTGTGGCGGTCGCGGACGATCTCCATTTCACCAAGGCAGCCGACCGGCTGCACGTCGCCCAGTCATCCCTCAGCACCCAGGTGAACCAGCTTGAAGCGCAGTTGGGCGCCCGGTTGCTGGCCCGCCGCAAGCGGTCCGCAGTCTCTTTGACCGATGCCGGTGTCTTGTTCCTCGTCGAGGCACGCCGCGCCCTCGAGCAGGTGGAACGCGCCGAGGCTGTGGGCCGACGAGCCGGACGGGGCGAACTTGGTCACATTGCAATCGGATATACCCCATCAGCCGCGCTTTCGGGCGCATTGTCCTCGGTCATTCGCACATACAGAGTCCAAAATTCCGATGTCGCTTTGCATCTGGCCGAGATGGAGTCGCCGGAGCAACTTGCAGCAATCATCGAGGGCCGGCTGGATGTCGGCTTCATCCGTTCCCTCAAGGACTATCCCGACGGCGTCTCGGCCTCGGTCATCAGGCAGGAACGGCTGCTGCTCGCATTGCCAGCCGATCACCATCTGGCCGATAAAGGCGAAGCGGTTGAGGTCGGGGTCTTGTCTGACGAGATCCTGATCGTGCCTCAATTCGACGAATATGAAGGCTTTTTGTATTACGTCGCAGAGTTCGTGGCGGCGGTCCGGCCTACACCGGAGCACGTCTACCCGGTCCGCGGTATTCCGACGGCTCTGAGCCTAGTGGGTGCTGGGGTTGGTGTCGCGCTGGTGTCGGAGTCTTGGCGGTCTTTGGCAATGGCGAACGTCGTATACCGCGAGATCGTCGATTTCGAGCGGATCGTCATCGTGGTTCTGGCCCATCGCACCAGGGAGCGTGCCCCCGCCGTGCTCGCCTTTGTCGAGACATGCAAAGGATTGCGGGCCTGAGCGCGAAGCTCGGGCGAGGGCCGACAACGGTCGGCTCTTGGCCAATCAACGAATGACCGGAATCGTGAAGGGTTTCGGACGCCGGCCCCAACCCGGTCGATCGCTCACGACGGGCCGGCATCCGAAACCCTTCACGATAGCGGCCGTTCAGCTTTGGCCGCGGGAACTGGTCTTCCTGCCCCAATCCGGTCGTTGCCCGAAGCGCTCAGGAGGGCGGAAAGCAGTCGTTCGCACCTGCTTTCTGCGCGAGCGTGGACAATCTTGCGGCGCTTTACTGGCACAACCGTCGGCAAGCCCGAACTTCACGCCGATGAGCTGGCTACGAGACTCATTCGATGACCTCATCGGCGCGAGCGAGCAGCAGCGACGGAATGGTCAGCCCGAGCGATTTGGCCGTTTTGAGATTGATGACCATCTCGAACGTGGTTGGCTGCTCAATAGGCAGGTCAGACGGTTTCGCCCCTTTGAGGATCTTGTCCACATAGACCACGCTGCGCCGAAGAATATCCGCAAAGTCCGCGCCGTACGTCATTAGAAATCCTGAATCCGCAAACACTCTGAGGCCTGATATTGACGGTAATCGGTGGTTAGCCGCAGATTCTGCAATTTTCTTTCGAAAATCTATGGTAAGAGGATCTTCAACCGTGATCAGCGCATCTGCGTGCTGATCCGTCGCAGTTTCGAGAGCGGCATCGATATCGGCGGGCTTTCGTACTTCCAACGATTGAAGCTCGACCTCAAGGGTTCGGGCCGCCCCCGCTGTCTCCTTAAAAACCAGCGCGGAATAGGGATTGGCCGCGTTCCAGACGATGCCTACGCGAGAAAGTTCGGGGAGAAGTTCCTTGAGCAGTTGCAGCCGTTTTCCGCCGAGGTCGGGGGCCATGAGGCTCATCCCGGTGACGTTGCCGCCGGGGTTGGCCAAGCTGGCGACGAGCCCGCTTCCTACCGGGTCGCCTGCTGCCATCATGACAATCGGAATCGTCGAGGTGGCCCGTTTGGCGGCAAGCGGCGCCAGCGTGCCCCCCGCCATGATCACGTCCACCTTGAGGCTGACCAGCTCCGCGGCAAATTTGGGTAGCCGATCCAGCCTGTCCTCCGCGAATCTGCGCTCGAATGTGACGTTTTTGCCTTCGACGTATCCCAGCTCGCGGAAAGCCTCATTTAGAATGGATTTCGGCCCAGATTCCGGCGAACCAGCGTTGAGAAAGCCTATCTTATATATTTTCTCGCCCTGTTGCGCCCTTGCGCTGATCGGCCATGCGGCGCTCACCGCGCCGACGAGAGTGATAAATTTTCGTCGCCTCATCTTCGCGTCATAAAGCCTCCATTAGGGTAAGACACGATAGGACATCTCGACAACCCCGCGCGCTCCGCCTGGGCTTGCGCGCGTCTTGCCCGGGTTTCTCGTGGCAGGGCAGGCACTACCGCTCGCTTTCCGCCATCGCACGAAAGATCACCGGCACGGCGTGGTCAGGGCCACTGTTCTTCGGGTTGAAGCCGAGCCGTCCGGCCAATTGCCGGTCTTCGGCAGCGCCGGATCCAGCCGGGGTGGTCAGCGATGCAGCGGGCTGACGCGCGCCGCAAGCGCTGCGCGATCTACACCCGCAAATCCTCCGAGGAAGGGCTCGAGCAGGAATTCAACTCACTCGCGGCACAGCGCGAAGCTTGCGAGGCCTTCATCCGCAGCCAACGCAACGAGGGCTGGGTGTTGGCCAGAACCCACTATGACGACGGCGGGTTCTCGGGCGGCAATATGGAGCGGCCGGCGCTGCAAAGCCTGCTCGCCGACATCCGGGCCGACCGGATCGACATCGTGGTCGTCTACAAGGTCGATCGGCTGACCCGGTCGCTGGCTGATTTTGCCCGGCTGATCGAGATCTTTGATGCACAAGGTGCGTCGTTCGTGTCGGTGACGCAGCAGTTCAACACGACGAGCTCGATGGGGCGCCTGACACTCAATGTTCTGTTGTCGTTTGCCCAGTTCGAGCGCGAGATCACCGGCGAACGCATCCGCGACAAGATCGCCGCCTCGAAGAAAAAGGGCATGTGGATGGGTGGCAATGTGCCGCTGGGCTATGACGCTAACGAGCGCACGCTCGTCATCAATCCGGCCGAGGCCGAGACTGTGCGTTGCATCTTTGACCTGTATCGTGAGCTCGGCTGCGTGCGCCGGGTCAAGGAGGAGGCGGACCGGCTCGGGCTCGGGACAAAATGCAGCACGACGGCGAATGGCGCCAAGCGCGGCGGCAGACCCTTCTCGCGCGGGCATCTCTATGGGTTGCTCGCAAACCCGATCTACACCGGTCAGATAGCGCACAAGGGTGCGGTCTGCGCCGGCCAGCATCCGGCGCTGATCGACAGTGAAACCTGGATCGCGGTCCGGAACCAGCTTGCTGCCAATACCAGCAACCATCGGCGCAAGGCCAAAGCAGCCGAGCCGAGCCTGCTTTGTGAAACCTGGATCGCGGTCCGGAACCAGCTTGCT
>DASXMC010000072.1:0-8894 GCA_036495885.1 Allostellaceae bacterium
ACTCGTGGGGAAGCGTCTTGCCTTGCTCAAGGAAGCGGCTCCCGCGATTTCTCAGGTGGCGGTAATGGCATTTCCCCGCCACCCCGGCGAGCGGAGTGAATGGCGCGCCTGGGAGGATGCAGCACGGGCGCTGGGTGTGAACCTGCATCTCTTCGAGTTGAACAGTGCGGCTGACCTCGATCACGCCCTAGCCGCGGTGGCGAGTGGAAATATCGATGCGATTCACGCTTTTCCCGATGGCGCGACGGCAGCGAGCCGCGTCCGGATTGCAGAGTTTGCCCTGACACGACACCTTCCCAGCGTATTCGGCTGGAAAGAATATGCTGAGGCCGGCGGCCTGATGTCTTACGGTCCGAATCTGGACGAGTCGTGGAGCCGAGTCGCCGGTTTTGTGGAGAAGATCCTAAAGGGTGCCAGGCCAGCGGATCTGCCGGTCGAGCAACCGACGAGGTTCGAGCTCATCGTCAACCTCAAGACCGCCCGAGGCGCTCGGCCTCATTATGCCGCCAGCGCTCCTCGCCAGCGCCGACAACGTGATCGAATGAGTAACTACGAGGTTGGGCTGGGAGCGTGATGACCTCGAAGACGGCACCATACACGATCGCCGCCGACAAGCGGTGCATCGTGGCGCAGCTCTCGCTCGCCTGCCTGCTGGCGCAAGGCCCCGACGTGATCCCGATCCCGGGGACGAAGCGCGTCGAGCGCCTGGAAGAAAACCTCGGCGCGCTCGACATTCGCCTGACCCCCGAGGCTTATTCGCCCCGGCCGCCCCATCGCTGGTCGGGGCCGGGCTTGCGTGCCCGGCAAGGCCGAGGTACCGGAGCGACCGACCCGGGGCGGTCCGGTTGTTTTCTCTCCGGGACCTAGCGGCTGGAAGCGACTTCTCCGACCGTGGCTTGATAGGCCTTCAGATCCGCTTCGTAGGACAACCGCAAGGCCTCGCAACCCGATACTTTGGTCGGGTTTTCCGCCAAACACGATTTGTACGCCGCCTTTGATCCTTCCATGTCATTGCGGGCATTCATTCTGACTGCAAGACCGCAAGCCGACAACGACACCGCCACCAGGATCACAAAGCAAAACCGCCTCATCGCCGACCACCCTGCAAAGTTGCTCGCCTAAGCCAGGGTTGCAGCGCCGCGGTCAGAAAAGCGTCAGCACCCTCAGCTCGGGTCGAGCATTGCAACATGCCCGCGGCAATTGGATGATAAGCGGCTTGCCGTACCTTCCGGAAAGAGTGTGAGATGAACGATGTGAGCCGCTCGCTCACCCCGCTAGTACCTAATTGCAGTAATTCACGCATGGCGGGCCTGCGCGATACCCTATCTCGCTGGCCGGAGCAAGAGCCCTCTCCGCCCTTCAGGGGGGAGAGGGAGGGACCCGCGCCGCAGGCGTGGGAGGGTGAGGTGGGTGCCGGCCAGCGCTCTGGAATCCCCCACCTCACCCCAACCCTCTCCGCCCCCAAGGGCGGAGAGGGGGATATTGCTTGCCTTCGGTCTCTCGGGCATGACGATGCGTTTGCGAGCACGTACTTGGATTTACGCTACTAGCTACTAGACCGCTTGGTGGTCGAGCGGGGTGAGCGACGATATGAGCGACAATTACGTCAGCAAGACCCTGTTCGGGGTTTCGGAATTTGCCAATATCGTCCGCGCCGGGGCCAAGACCCTGTCGGGCGAGGCGCTGTTGTGCGCCAATCTCGGCTTTGGCTGCCGCCTCACCTCGAATGCCGGCGGCGTGGGGCACGCGATGCCGTTCGACACTGGCCCCGAGGGAGCGATCTTTCTGCGCAACTGCGCCAATCCCGGCGTGACATTCGGCGACATCGAATGCATCGCGGTCAGCCACGGGCATTAGGATCATATGGGCGCCTTGCCCGCAACATTGGGTGCCAACGGCGACCGCGAATTGGGTGCTGTTGCCGCTCATGAACGAGATGAACAGATGCCCAGGCGGATATAGCCGATCGCATCGACCATGCCGGCGAGCCCCGCCAGCATCAAAGCAAGCAAGAGCCCTCGCCGGCGGTCAGCTTTGGTCGCACCCTCCCCCACTGCCATGGAACTCACCGCTGCAACCTCCTTGCTCGCCGCCTCGCGCATTGGTTTTCCGGTACCGCCCATAATGGCGCGACGCGCCCTCGGGTTGGTATGCGACCGGCGGACACCTTGTCGCCCGGCCCAACCAATATCATTTACGGGATAGTAACCGGGCCGGACTGCCGCTCTCGTTGATGGCTCACCGGGATAGCGGTTCGTCCTATCGTTAATTTTTTGCTGCCCGTTTGCGCCGCTGGGATGAAACCGCCGCCATCGTGTTGGTATAGGTGGTGTAGGCCAAGATAAGCGTATGAGCAGACTGATACGGGTGAAGGCATGGCAAAACCAAAGAGAGGACGCTCAACCGCCGCCATCGACGACCACGTCGGTGCACGCATTCGCGAGCGGCGTATTATGTTGGGCCTGACCCAGCAGCAGCTGGCAGAGATGATCGGCGTGACTTACCAGCAGGCGCATAAATACGAACGCGGGATCAATCGCGTATCCGCGGGCAGGCTGTTTGAGATCGCCCGCGCGCTGAGTGCCCCGATCACTTACTTTTACGAGGGCATCGGCCAGGAAGGTCCGCGGCAGATCACGCCGCACCAGCGCATGCTGCTCGAGATCGCGCGCAATTTTGCCGAGATCCGCAACGAAAAGCACCAGGAGGCGGTGAGCCAGCTCGCCCGCGCGCTCGCCACCCGATAAGGCCGCGCCGAAGGCCGGGACGTCGCGCCTTAGGCCTTTGGCAGCGGGAAGTCGTCAAGATACGGGCGATACTCGTCCTCGACGTCGATTTCGAGTGCGGCCATTAGGCGCACGAGGCCGTTGTAATAGGCGATCGTGATAAAGAGGTCGGTGAGCCGCTCGGCGTCAAAACTCTGCTTCAAACTGGCGAACGTCTCGTCCGAAAGTTTGAGATCGCGGGTAAGCTCGCGGGCGGCTTGCACGACCGCCCTGGCAACGGGATCGAGAGAACTTGGCCGTCCGGCGGTCTCGTCGGCGATCGCTCGGATGTCGTCGTCGCTGACGTCGAAGTCGCGGCTGATCCTGATGTGGTGCGAATATTCATAAGCCGAGCGGCTAATATAGCCGACTTGAAGGATCGCCAATTGCCGTAGTCTCGGGTCGAGCCGGCTGCCGTCGCGAATGTAGCGCGCCAAGGTGTTGAGGCTGCGCGCCCCCCGCGGGCTGTGCGCCAACAGCCGGTAGAGGTTGATGTTGCGCGCGAGCAGGTCGCTGTGTTCCGGCAGCAGATCCGACTTGTCGAGATAGGGCAGGCGCGCCATCGCGGTTGCTCCGTGCTCGTCGCGTTGCCCACTAATACATCGTTCTCGCGGCTCGCGCTCTATCCCTCGATCCTCACCAGCCGACCGCTTCGACCTCGAGCCGCAGGGCCTAGGACGACACCGGCGTCGCGTCGCCAACACCGACATTCGATCGCTGCTGACCGTGCTTGAGCCGACCAGGAAGGCGAGAAATCGAATTGTCAGGCTGGCAGCAAGTTGACGCTTTTCCGGCCGCGATGCTAGTTACGTTTTCGTCTCAAGATGGATATGAGCCCGTGAGCGAGCCCACGCCCGATCTTCTGGCGGAATTACTGCGGGCGACGGCTCAACGCGACCAGGTCGCGTTTGCTGAGCTCTATCGCCTCACCAGTAGCAAGCTTTATGCGGTGGCCCGCCGGATGTTTGCCGGTCAGGCGGACCCCGCTAGCGAAGCGGCGCAAGAAGCGTTCACCCGCATTTGGGTCGACGCCGCGCAATACGACCCAGCGAAGGCCAAACCGATCCATTGGATGTTGTCGATCCTGCGCCATGTTTGCCTGGACATGCGCCGCCGCAGCGCGAGGTGCCCGGCGCCCGAGGTGGAGCTCGACACGCTGGAACTTGCGGTCCCGCCGCCGGAGGGTGCCTCACTCGACCTGGAACGCTGCATCGGCCAGCTCGAAACCCGCGAAGCCAGCGCCATTCTGATGGCCGTGCATTACGGCTTTTCCCACACAGAATTAGCCGAGCGCTTCGCCATGCCACTCGGCTCGGTGAAGTCGATGATACGCCGCGCCCTGGCTAAGTTGCGAATTTGCCTTGAACCGGAGGCGCTTGGTGCCGGATCCGCTGGATGACCTGACCGGAGAATACGTACTCGGCCTGTTAGACGAACCAGAGCGTATCGCCCTGGAACGCCGCATGACTGGCGACCCGGCGGTGCGCGCGGCCGCAGCCGCCTGGTCTCGCCGCCTGATGGCCATACATGAAGCCACTCCGCCGGTAACGCCCCCGCCGCACCTCTGGACGGCCATCAAGGCACGGATCGGAACGATGGGCGCAAACCAGGCGCGCCGCCGAACCGAGGGCGTGTGGATGTCGATCGCGCCGGGCGTCACCATGCGCCTCCTGTATGTAGACCCCGCAGATGGCACCCGCTCGGCGATCATGCGTATGCAGAGCGGTAGTGCTGTGCCCGCGCATGAGCACGATGCATTGGAAGGGTGCTTCGTGATCGATGGGTCCATCCGCATTGACGATGCCGAGTACGGATCGGGCGACCATGTGCTCGGCCAGCGCGGCAGCCTGCATCCGACGATCGTTTCGACCTCCGGAGCAACGTTGCTGCTGCATTGGAGTCCTGCCGCAGCGTAGGTGACGGCCGCTGAATTTCTGCGGCAAAATTTTTTTCGCCTTACCTGCATCCGTTTGGCGGCCGCGCGCGAATAGGTAAGCAGCGACCAATCCGGTCGCCGCGATCCTGGGGGCAGTCCGTGAAGCGTGCCGCTCGGCGTCGGCAGCCACCTTGCTGTTTGCAGCGCCCGCCATGGCGCAGACCGTGCGCATTGGCGGACAGAAGTCTTGCCGGGCGAACGAACTCTAACGGAAACGAGAGTAGCAGAGCGGGGGTAGTAATGGCACGTTCTGTAAGGTCACGAGTCTGTTCTCGAAGATCTGTAGTTAACGCATCACGGCTGCGGTAGGACAACCGGACTGGTCCGCGGGCTTCCGGCGCTGCGCGTTCTGAAATCATTGGTTTTCTTTTAAGTACCACCATCCGCGCCCCCCACGAAGTCGCCACGTTGCGTAATTGACGGCGCGAGTAGCAATTAAGTCTCAAGGAAAGGAGAGCACAGTGAAAAAGCTGACCCGACGTTCGTTTTTACAGCAAACCCCAATAAGCGCGGCAGCCGTTAGCTTGCTGCCTGTCGTGCCGGCCCTGGCGGCCGTTCGCCACTCGCCGGAAGCTGTGGCGCCTCAGTCGTCCGCCAAATCGACCGGCTCCATGGTAGTCCACATCAACAATGTGGCCACCGGCGAGATGACGCTCCTCGTGGGAGCGCGGCAGATCGTCCTTCACGATCCCCGGATAATTGCATGCTTCATAGAGGCAACCCGCGAGGGCGGGTGGGCATAGCCACTGCTCGTTCGCAAGCCTAGAGGAGAGTTGCACAGATGTCATCCCATCGTGAAGCCCCCGAGATTTCCAAGGACCCGGTAGCAGACAACACCGATGTCTACGCGTTTGTTAGCCCAGACAATCCGAACACGGTCACTTTGATCGCCAATTACATCCCTTTGGAGGGACCGGCGGGCGGACCGAACTTCTATGAGTTCGGTGATGATGTGCTTTATGAGATCCACATCGATAATGATGGGGACGGGATCGCCGACATCACCTATCAATTCCGTTTTCAGACGACGTTGCAAAATCCGGATACTTTTTTGTACAACACCGGACCGATCAGCTCGCTGACCGATCCGAACTGGAACAAGCGCCAGTTGTATTCAGTGACCCGGGTGAAGAACGGCCACGAGACTGTCCTGGCCGAAAACTTGGCCTCTCCGCCTTGCAACATCGGCCCCTTTTCCACACCTGATTACGCCACGCCCGCCGAGGACGCGATCCACGTTTTGCCCAGCGGTGAAACGGTGTTCGCCGGGCAGCGGGCGGAAGGGTTCTATGTCGATTTGGGGGCGTTTTTCGACCTCCTCGATCTGCGGCCATTCCAGAATCTGCACATCAATCCAATGGAGGCCGCCCCGGGCGTCAACGCCACCAACCGGCTCAACGTCCACACCATGGCGATCCAGCTGCCCAAGAGCATGCTGACGCACGACGGTTCCAACCCCACCGACCCAACCGATCCGCGCTCGGTCATCGGCGTCTACGCTTCAGCCAGTCGGCAGAAGGCCAGGATTCTTGGGCCTAACGCCGACATCGACGAGTATGGGCCATGGGTGCAGGTATCGCGCCTCGGCGATCCCTTGTTCAACGAAGTAATCATTCCGCTCGGCCTCAAGGACTTCTGGAACAGCCAATCTCCTCAGGGCGACAAACAGTTCCTGAAATATGTCCAGAACCCGGAGGTCCCACAACGCCTGGTGGAGCTTTACCCCGGCGTGTTCCCCAATCTAGCCGCTTACAGCAAACCCCGCGCCGACCTGGTCGCCATTCTTCTTACTGGCCTACCGGCAGGCGTCATTGCCGGTTTCCAGAACTCTGCCGGTCAAACGCTCGCGGACCTGGTGCGGCTCAACATGGCCATCCCGCCCACGACAACTCCGAACATCTTCGGGATCTTGGGGGGCGACCTCGCCGGGTTTCCCAATGGGCGCCGGGTAATCGACGATGTCTTTACGATCGAGGTACGCGCGCTCGCCGGCGCCACCATCCCGCTGGTCGATCCTTCTTTCACCCCGGACGCAGCGGCAGACCAGGTCACGGACGGTCTCACCCCGAGCGATATCTCCTCCCCGTTCCTGCCAAATTTCCCCTATCTGGGCGTACCCTACGACGGTTTCGACAACCCGAGTTCCTAGGCGTCAACGGCCGCGGCGCGTCGTTCGCAGGCGCTTCACACTCGGAAGACCTCGCCGCTAGACCAACACCTGGTTGCGTACTGGTCATGTTATCGGAGGCCGCATCCGCGTCGAGTTCCCTTCGCGGGGGGACCAGAAAAGCGCTCTGCGAACTCCGCAAGCAAGACTCTAGCGAGAACAAGGATCGAGCAAATGACCGAGCGTTACTCTGACCGGGTCCACCCTGAAACCGTGGTGCTGGATATCGGGGGCGACATTGGCGCGCTGATCATCTATGCCAAGGGCGAGTTGCACGGTCGCGAAATCGAGGTGAGCCCGCGAGGGAGCACCACGCGCGTTCACGTCGAGGTCTTGGAGCGCAGAATGAATGGCCGGCCAGTCTTTGCTGCGGTGTTTCCCGGGCTGCGCGCCGACGAATACGAGATCTGGGAAAACGCTCGAAAGCCCAGCGGTACCGTCACGATCGTCGGGGGCGAGGTCGCGACCGTCGACTGGCGCCAACGCTAGCGGGCAAGCGAAGCCGGAACCGAGCGTGGTCTCCCGCCCGGCAAGCGACCCGCGATGGTTTAGATCCGGTATTGATCAGGGCTGTTCGTAAATGCTTTCTGCAGCGAGCCGAGCCGTTCGCTTTGCGTCGGCTCTTCGCCAACCAATTACCGGCATCTACGCTCTGTTGGTCGTCGCCAATCTGACGGCTTGGGCGTGGGCCGCGCTAGTGTT
Source organism: Allostellaceae bacterium (assembly GCA_036495885.1). Classification (GTDB taxonomy): domain Bacteria; phylum Pseudomonadota; class Alphaproteobacteria; order ATCC43930; family CGMCC-115725; genus AP-15. The sequence goes on from DASXMC010000072.1 coordinate 7,571, forward strand.
CCGGGATCAGCCGGTCCTGCTCGGTACCGCGTTTTTGGCCTATGGGTTTGGCCTCCGCCACGCGGTCGACGCCGACCATATCGCGGCGATCGACAATGTAACCCGCAAGCTGATGCAAGAAGGCAAGCGGCCGGTCGGGGTCGGCTTTTTCTTTGCTATGGGCCACTCGACGGTCGTGATCCTGGCCGCAGCAGGCATCGCCGGCACGGCGACGGCACTGGCAGGGTCCCTCGACCAGTTCAAGGCGGTCGGCAGCGTTGTCGGCACCGGCGTGTCGGCATTGTTCTTGTTCGTCATCGCCATGGCCAACCTGATCATCCTGCGCGGCGTCTGGCGGACTTTCCAGCATGTCCGCAAGGGCGGCCGCTACGTCGAGGAAGATTTCGATCTGCTGCTCAACAGCCGCGGCCTGCTCGCACGCCTGTTCCGCCCGCTGTTTCGGCTGATCAGCGAGAGCTGGCACATGTACCCGCTGGGCTTCCTGTTCGGGCTCGGGTTCGATACCGCGACCGAGGTGGCGCTGCTCGCCGTCGCGGCGACCGCGGCCGCCAAAGGCGTGTCGGTCTGGGCGATCATGGTGTTCCCGGCCCTGTTTGCGGCGGGGATGTCGCTGATCGACACCACCGACGGCATTTTGATGCTGGGCGCGTATCGCTGGGCGTTTATCAAGCCGATGCGCAAGCTTTACTACAACCTGATCATCACCTTCGCGTCGGTCGCGGTTGCGGTTCTGATTGGGAGCATCGAGATTCTGGGCTTGCTCGGCGACCAATTGGCGCTCAAGGGTGCATTCTGGGACGGCGTCGGTGCGGTGAACGGCAACTTCAATGCGCTCGGCGTCGCCGTCATCGGGCTGTTCATTGCCGCCTGGGTCGGCTCCATCGTCGTCTACCGCTACCGCAAGCTGGACGAAATTCAGGTAACATCCGCGGAGAGATAATTCCGCGGTGGACACCCCCGCCTGTCCACATCGATGCCGAACCACCGGGTGAAGCGAGAGCTTCAATTCAGGCGCTATCCGCGCGGCACGATGCCTCGGCACGAAAGGGCGACGGCGACAAACGAGCGTTCGCCATCGGGCCGGCCGCACAGATAGGCCGAGCGCAAAGATCCTTCGAGCCGCTCGCGGCGCGCCAGGTCTAGGCTCGCCACATACTCGCCAAGCATCCCTTCGCCACTGGCATAGGGGCTCCAGTAATCCTCGAAATTGGCGAAATCCATGCGGATCGTCAGCGACCGCAGGTCGATTTCGCTAAGGCCCACCTCGGCCCAGATGCGCGGCAATGCGCCCGGCGCATAAATCGGGCGGCCCATCGTCCGGTCG
>DASXMC010000073.1:0-12823 GCA_036495885.1 Allostellaceae bacterium
GGTACGGTGATCCGACCAGTACCTGGCGAAGGCGCCGCGTATCCCGGACCACCTCGACGACGACGAGCTTGCCGACTGGCGCGCCGGCCGCAATGCGCTCTATCAGTTCGCCGCGTTGACCATCGGTGCGCGTCTCGCGGTGGCCGACGCATAAGCCGAGCAAATGAACCTGCAGCGCAACCGCCGTGGGCAACACGACCTGCCGTGTCTAGGACACCCCGGATGAGCCGCCGCTCGATCCCACCTGCAGAAAACTAAAGAAGCTGATTCGGGCTGCAATTTGTCGGCACGGGAACTCCGCTCATCGCGCGAGGAATTCGACCGGCGCGGCAGCGGCCGCCCGAATGGAGCGCCGCGGGCCGGCCCCGTGTTGATCGTAACGGGTGCCAAGGGAGGAAGCCATGCAGTGGAGCTACGAGATCGTACCGGTTGGCGGTCATCATCGGTTGGCGGATGGCAGTTTCGACGCGCCGGATATCGAGGCCGCCAAACGCCATGTGCAAACTGTTTACGAGCGGACTGTCAGCGCAGAGGCCGAACTCGACATGCGTCTGCTTGATGGCTCCGGCCGAGAAGTTTGGCGCGGAACCTACGTCGGACCAAACACATAGCCCCCCCCGAATGCTTCAGCCCCGAGAAGATTACGATCGTCGCATTCGTTAAGACGATCAGCCGTGGCGCCTGCGCCAGATCTTTCTGCGTCGGGATGCGCGCGAGCTAGGCCTCGATGAAATCAGGTCATCGCCGGTCGCAGCGAAAGTCGGCGCGTGCGTCATCCGTCTGGGGGCTAACCGTCCTGCGACCACGTGGCCATTACCATTGGCGTGAGCCGAGTAAAAACGAGCATTAGGCCCTTCCTCCAAAAAGTTTCCGCGCTACGGGAACCATCGGGCGGTGACGGACTGTTTCGCTATCTCCAAACCAAGCTGCAGGTTCGCCGTGTCCCCCTCCGCGCGAAAAGATGAGGTCGGCCGAGTGCGGCCAGCCAAGAGCTGGCCCTCGGGGCTGGAAAGGCTGGTCGAGGCTGAACTCCCGAACTTTCTGCAACGCCGGCGATGGTATCCCGCAAAAGATGCTGGGCCGCCTGCAGTCACTTTGTCCGCGTTACTCCCGTTTCCGGATTGCGGTGTACCGGCGGCGGTGGCGGTCTGGCAGGTAAAGCCGGCGGCGCACCCACCGCTGCAACTCTTCGTGCCGCTCGCGCTGGTCGGAGCGGAACAGGCAGATCCGGCGCAGGTGATCGCCGTCGTCCCGGCGGACGTCGTCTCGAGGGGTCGGGATTTGCGGGTGGTGGAAGCGTTCTCCGTGGACTCCTTCGTGCGTGCCTGGATCGACATGCTACTGCGCGGCGGTGAGAGAGCGTCTGGTTCAGCGCGCCTGCGGACCGGGAGAACCGGCCGACTGCCGCTCGCCGGGATCGAGACCGGCGATTGGGCCATTCGCCGGCCTCGCGCCGAGCAGTCGAACACCTCGATCCGCATCGGCGATGGCGCGATCCTAAAAGTGATCCGAAAGCTGGAGAGTGGCGTCCACCCCGAACTGGAGGTCGGCCGTTTCCTAACAGAAATCGCCGGCTTTACCGCGACCCCGCCGATGCTCGCTTGGGCCGAGCTGGAGGAGGCGACCGAAGCGGCGGCCGTGACTTTGTCGGTGCTGCAGGCTTTTGTCCCCAACGAGGGAGACGGGTGGTCCTGGGTGCTCGAGCGGCTTGCCCGGGCCGCGCATTCCGGCGACAGCGGTACCGAGGCCCTCGACGAGACCGAGAGCTGGCTCAGGCGACTGGGCCGGCGTACCGCGGAGCTGCACGCCGCCTTCGAAAGCGATACGAACAATCAGGCTTTCCGGTCGGAGCCGGTCGAGGCCAGAGATGTTCAAGCCTGGATCATGGCCGCACAAGCGACCGCGCGCCGCGCGTTTGACGCTCTTGCCGGCGTGACAAGGCTCGATCCGCAGGCGCGGGATCTCGCCGAGGAATTGCTCCCGCAGCGCGATGAACTGATAAAGCGCCTGCCGGGAATCCTCGGCCAGGTCACGGCGTTCAAGAAAATACGCCACCACGGCGACTATCATCTCGGCCAAGTGCTGGTGACCGACGGCGACGCCGTCATAATCGATTTCGAGGGCGAGCCGTTGCGTCCGTTGCCCGAGCGCCGCGCAAAGCACGCTGCGTTGCGGGATGTCGCCGGTATGCTGCGCTCCATCGCCTATGCCGCTGCGGCGGCGAGCCGCGCGTTGCCGCGGGATCTGTCACAGGCAGAACGGGCCGCCTTCGACGATCGGCTTGCGGCCTGGGAGGCAGACGCGTCGCAGGCCTTCGTCGACGCATATTTTGAGGCGGCGCGCGGCAGCACCTTCTGCCCGGCAGACCGCGCTGCTGCCGATCGGACTGTGCGCTTCTTTATGCTCGAAAAGGCGCTCTACGAAATCTCTTACGAATCAGCCAATCGGCCGGACTGGGTCACGATCCCGCTGCGCGGCATCCTCGCACTGTTAAAGAAGGAGACCGCGGCCTCGGTGGCGCGTACGCATCGTATGCCCTTCGGAGCCGAGCTGCAGGCGGACAGTGCGGTCCGGTTTCGGCTGTGGGCGTTGCCGCACCGCAACGTGCAGATCGAGCTCGATGGCGAGACGCTAGCGATGGAAGCCATTGGTGAAGGCTGGCACGAACTGGTCACAGATCGCGCCCGCGCCGGCAGCAGATATCGCTTCGTGCTGCCCGATGGGCTGAGAGTTCCGGACCCGGCCTCGCGCTATCAGCCCGAGGATGTGCACGGGCCGAGCGAAGTGATCGATCCGAGCGCTTACTCTTGGCGCGATGCCGCATGGAATGGCCGTCCATGGGAGGAAGCGGTCATCTATGAGCTGCACATCGGCGCGTTCACACCCGAGGGCACGTTCCACGCCGCCATCGCCAAGCTCGACCATTTGGTGGCACTCGGCGTCACCGCGATCGAGATCATGCCGGTCGGTGATTTTCCAGGCCGCCGCAACTGGGGTTACGACGGCGTCCTGCCCTATGCACCCGACGATTCCTATGGCCGGCCGGAGGACCTGAAAGCGCTGGTCGAAGCTGCCCATGCCCGGGGGCTGATGGTGCTGCTCGACGTCGTTTATAACCATTTCGGCCCAGAGGGCGCCTATATCCACCCGATCGCACCGCAGGTCTTCACCGGCCGCCACAAGACCCCCTGGGGTGCTGCGGTCAATTTCGACGGCCCCGCCAGCGGCCCGGTGCGCGAATTCGTCATCCACAATGCCCTCTATTGGATCGAGGAGTTTCACCTCGACGGCCTGCGGCTGGACGCAGTCCATGCCATTCTCGACGACAGCCCCAAGCATCTGCTGGAGGAGCTCGCGGAACGGGTGCGCGCTGCGGCAGTAGTCCGGCAGATCCATCTGATCCTCGAGAATGAGGAGAACCAGGCGAAGCGCCTGATGCGCGGCCCGGACGGTCAGCCGCGCTGGTACACCGCGCAATGGAACGACGACGTCCACCACGCGCTCCATGTGGCGGCCAGCGGGGAGACAAAGGGGTATTACGCCGACTACAAGGGCGATACCGAAAAGCTGGGCCGCGCTTTGGCCGAAGGCTTCGCGTTTCAGGGTGAGCAGATGCCTTTTCGCGGCCGTCCGCGGGGCGCGCCGTGCGCCGACTTGCCGCCCACTGCCTTCGTATCGTTCATTCAGAACCACGATCAGGTCGGGAACCGTGCGTTTGGCGATCGCATAAGTGATTTCGCCCCGGCAGCAGCGGTGCGAGCGATCGCGGCGGTTTATCTGCTCTTGCCGCAGATCCCGATGCTTTTCATGGGCGAGGAGTGGGCCGCGGCGCAACATTTCCCGTTTTTCTGCGATTTCGGGCCCGACCTCGCCGATGCTGTGCGAAAGGGTCGGCGCGAGGAGTTTGCCCGCTTCCCGGAATTCCGCGATCCGGCTATGCGCGAGCGCATCCCCGACCCGATGTCCGAGCAGACATTCGCCTCGGCCAAGCTCGATTGGCAGGACCTCGAGCGGGCCCCCCACGCCAATTGGCTCAATTGGTATCGTCGGGTGCTGGCAATACGGCATGCCGAGATCATGCCGCGGCTCGCCGCGATCCGGGCCGGCGGGCGCTACGAGGTGCTCGGTGAGGGTGCGGTCCTCGTTCGATGGCACCTAAGCGGCGGCGAGACGCTGACCTTGGCCGCCAACCTCAACGCGACACCAGTACTGGGCCTTACAGCCGAACCGGGCCGCGTGCTTTGGCAAGAGGGCGAGACCCGTCAAGACGGCCTCCTTGGCCCCTGGGCGGTCCGCTGGTCATTCGAAAATGATGTCCGGCAGGATTCCGGCGTCAGTGCTCTAGATAAACTGGCGGAACGCATGGGGATCGAGCCTGAATTCCGCAATGCCAAGGGCGAGATCATACGCACGGGCAGCGACACGAAACGCAGTCTGTTGGCCGCGATGGGCGTCGAGGTGACGGATGACGCGCAGGCGTGGAGCGCGCTTGCGCAGCTCGATCGGGCCAAATGGCGGCGCCCACTTCCGCCCATCCAGGTGTTGCACGCCGATGCCGGACCTTTCGTGGTGGATCTGGCCCTTCCTGCTGATACCGGCGATGTCACCTGGCGCATAACACTGGAGGATGGCCAAGAGCGGAATGGGTATGTGGCGTTCAATGATCTCGAACTGGCCGACGCCCGCAGCTTTGATGGAGTGCTGGTGGAGCATCGCCGTCTGCTTCTCGAAAGCGATCTGCCTTGGGGCTATCACAGCTTGGCGATCGAGCCGGGTGAGACGTCGATGACCCTGGTGATCACCCCCGGCCAGTGCTGGCTTCCTCCGGCGCTGGCCGAGGGGCGGCGATTGTGGGGCATTGCCGCGCAGCTCTATCTTTTGCGCTCGGCGACGGACTGGGGGATCGGCGATTTCCATGACCTGCGCCGATTGGTGGAGCTCGCTGCCGACCGCGGGGCCGATGTAATCGGTCTCAACCCGCTCCATGTCATGTTTCCCGATGACCCTGAGCACGCTAGTCCTTACTCGCCGGCCAGTCGCCTATTGCTCAATATTCTCAACATCGACGTGACCGCGGTCCCCGAGTTGCTCCACTGCCCGGGAATGCGGGACCTGATCGCCTCCGAGACTTTTGGGCGGGGTGTGCAAACCAGCCGAGCAAAACACCTCGTGGATTATGCCGAGGTCAATGCGATCAAACTTTCCGTCCTCGAAAAGCTGTTCGATCTCTGCCGAGATTCTGCTGACCCGGCCCGCTGGCGTGCTTTTGAGAGGTTCCGTCGAGAACAGGGTGAGATGTTGGAGCGGAACTGCTTGTTTCTGGCGCTGCGCGAGCATTTCGCCAACCAAGGCGCCTCCCGAGCCGACTGGCACGGCTGGCCTGAAGAATATCGCCGTCCCGCCTCACCCGCCGTTGCGCGTTTCGCCGAAGAGAACCGGCATCGACTCGATTTCTTTGCCTGGCTGCAATGGGTCGCCGACGAGCAGCTCGGCGTCGCGGCGGCTGCCGCCAAGGAGCGCGGCATGGCCGTCGGGCTTTATCGCGATCTGGCTGTGGGCGCCGATCGGGCCGGGGCCGAGACTTGGAGCGATCCTGCTGCGGTGGTCTCGGGCGCCGCGGTCGGCGCCCCGCCGGACATCTACAACCCGGCCGGTCAGAATTGGGGTTTGCCGCCCTTTCATCCGCGTGCTCTGCGCGAAGAGGGCTACCGGAGCTTCATTCAGCTCGTCCGCGCCAATATGCGTCATGCAGGCGGATTGCGGATAGATCATGCCATGGGACTGCAACATCTCTACTGGGTTCCGCAGGGCCAGAAGCCCTCGGCGGGTGCTTACGTCCGGTATCCGATCGAGGATCTGATCGGCATTCTCGCGCTCGAAAGCCAGCGCCATAACTGCCTCGTTGTTGGGGAAGACCTCGGCACCGTGCCCGAGGGTTTCCGCGACCGCATGGCGGACACCAATATTTTGTCCTACCGCGTGTTGTATTTCGAGCAGGAACCCGAGACAGGCGCCTTTTTGCCGCCGAGGGCCTACCCGGCCCTCGCCCTCGCCGTTGTCGGCAGCCACGACTTGCCGACCTTGCGTGGCTGGTGGGAAGAGCGCGATCTCGATCTGAAGGAACAGCTCGGTTTGTTTCCGGAACCAGGCGAAGCGGCGTATCAGCGGCAGGTTCGGGAACGCGACCGGATGCAGCTCCTCGAGGCACTGCGCCGCGAGCGACTGTTGCCGCCATATGGTGAGCCCGATATGCCGACCCTCTCCCGGGCGGCGCACGCCTTTCTCGCCCGCACCCCTTCGGCTCTGGCGATGGCGCAAATCGACGATCTCACGGATGAGGCCGATCCGGTGAACGTTCCGGCCACTTCCGACGAGCATCCCAATTGGCGTCGTCGCCTATCAATGACCTTGGAGGAATTGGCCGCGCGGCCGCGTTTTATCGATATCGCTGAAATCTTTCGGGCCGAGCGCAGGGCGCGGGCTCCTGACGGAACCAACCAACATGGCTGAGACCGCCAAAAATCCGATCCCTCGCGCGACCTATCGCCTCCAGTTCCACGAGGGGTTCGGTTTCCGGGACGCCGCGGTCCTCGCCTCCTATCTGGTTCGACTCGGCATCAGCCATGTCTATGCCTCGCCTTACCTGAAAGCACGACCCGGCAGTACTCACGGGTATGACATAGTAGACCACGGCCAACTCAACCCGGAACTCGGGGACGAGATCGCGTTCCGCGAAATGGTCGCTGGATTCCGCCAAAACGGGCTCGGGCAGGTGCTCGATTTTGTACCGAACCATATGGGCGTCGGCGGGGCTGATAATCCGTGGTGGCTCGACGTGCTGGAATGGGGCCCGGAATCGGAATATGCGGGCTGGTTTGATATCGATTGGGATCCTGACAGACGCTACCTGCAGGGTAAGCTGCTGGTTCCGTTTCTTGGCGACCAGTACGGGGTGGTGCTGGAATCAGGCAATCTTGTGCTGCGCTTCGAGCCGGAGACCGGCGGCTTTGCGGTATGGGCTTACGATACGCACAAACTGCCAATTTACCCGCTGCATTACCAGCGTGTGCTCGGCGACGAGCACCCCGAGCTGGAGCGATTGGGGGATGCCTTTTCCGGTCTTCCGGACTGGCGACCTCGCATTGCGCGGCGCGCCAAGGACCTGCAGGCTGAGCTCGCCGCCCTCACGCAGCAGCGCAGTGACGTGCGCGAAGCGGTCGAAGCGGCGGTTGACCGGATCAATGGCGAGGCCGGGCAGCTCGATACCTGGCGCCAGCTGGACGCCCTAATCCAGGATCAGCACTGGCGCGCAGCCCACTTCCGCGTTGCCGCTGACGACATCAACTACCGGCGCTTTTTCAATATCAACGAGCTTGCCGGCTTGCGCATGGAATTGCCGGAACTGTTCGACCACGCACACCACCTCGTCTTTGAGCTGCTGCGCGACGGAGCGTTGGAGGGTCTGCGCATCGACCATGTCGATGGGCTTCTCGACCCGAAAGCGTATCTGGCACGGCTGCGCAAGCAGGCGCCAAGCCCGTTTTACCTGATTGTCGAGAAGATCCTTGCTCGGCATGAGGCATTGCGCGACGACTGGCCGGTCGAGGGCACGACCGGTTATGAATTTGCCAATCTCGTACTCGGCTTGCTGGTCGATCCAACCGGTGAGGAAGGATTCACCCAAGCCTATGCGGCTTTTACCGGCGAGCGCCGCGACTTTGCCGAGATCGTCCACGACTGCAAGATCAGTATCATGCTGAACGAAATGGCGAGCGAGCTCAATGTCCTCGCCCGAGATGCGGCGCGGATCGCGCGGCAAAACCCGCGAACCGCCGATTTCACACGCAATATCCTGGAACGGGCCCTGAAAGAGGTCGTTGCCTGCTTCCCGGTATACCGTACCTACGTCGACGGGACTGCGGAGCCGACCGCCGCAGATCGGCGCGACATCGACTGGGCGTTTGCGCAGGCACGGCGGAATGAGACGGATGTCGATGCGACCGTTTTCGACTTTCTCCACAAACTATTGACAACCGACCTCGTGGCCCAGCCGCGCAGCGGCTTCAGCCGGCAATCGGTGGTCCGTTTCGCGATGCGGGTGCAGCAGTATAGCGGCCCAGTCATGGCCAAGGGCCTCGAGGACACGGCGTTTTATCGCTACAACCGCTTCGTCGCACTAAACGAGGTCGGCGGTCATCCCGATCATTTCGGCGTGACACTGGCCGGGTTCCACAGAGCCAACGCACAGCGCGCCGATCGTTGGCCTCATGCTTTGCTGGGCACCTCCACACACGACACCAAGCGCGGCGAAGACACCCGAGCACGGCTTGCTGTCCTGTCGGAGATGCCAGAAGAATGGGCTCGGCAGGTCGAGACATGGAGCCGCCTGGCACGCGCCCGTCGGGGCGATGTGGAGGGCACCGCACCACCTGATCGCAATGATGAATACCTGTTCTATCAGCTTCTGCTCGGCGCGTGGCCGGCCGAGCTGACCGGCATCGAGAACCTCGACGAGAAAAGATTGCGCTCTTTCGCCGAGCGGGTAGAAGCGGCGATCGTGAAGTCCATGCGGGAGGCCAAGGTACAATCCAGCTGGGCGGTTCCAAACACGACTTACGAAGAGGCAATGCTGGGATTTGTTCGGGACGCGCTCGATAACTCGAGACCCAATGCTTTTCTCAGCGCGTTTTTGCTATTCCAAGAACGGATCGCGGAACTCGGGATTCGCAACAGCCTGGTGCAGACCGCGTTGAAGCTGACATTGCCGGGAATGCCGGACATATACCAGGGAGCAGAGCTCTGGGATTTCAGCCTTGTGGATCCCGACAACCGGCGCCCTGTCGATTACCAAACGCGCATCGAACTGCTCGAATACATCGAGGCGTCATTGGAGCGAAACCGCCGCACGGCGCTGCTCGACATGCTCGATGATTGGCGCGACGGTCGTGTCAAACTGGCCGTCATCACGACCCTGTTGAACTACCGCCGCGAACACTCCAAGCTGTTCGCCGAGGGCGGATACGAGCCGCTTGTCGCGACTGGTCCTAGAGCCGACCAAATCTGTGCCTTCATTCGTTACCACGAGGATGATGTGCTGGTCGTCGCGGCTGCGCGTTTTCCGGCGCGATCGGAGACCGATCGTGATTGGACCGGAACCGAGATTCCTTGGCCGCAGGCGGCGAGCAGCGAGACGCATTGGCGCGATCTTTTGGGAGGCCGCATCGTAGAGCGCCTCGGGGAGGGGGTCGATGTGGGCACTCTGCTCGAAGACATGCCGACAGCAGTCCTCGTGCCAGATGACAGGACCCATCGCTGACGGCCGGACCGACACCCCCGAATACGGAGTCGCCGGCACAAGCGAGTGAAGACAGTTTGTCTGGCATCGTCTTGCGATCTCCTCGACGATCGGAATCATCCTGGCTATCCACGGGGTGTGCCAGGGTGTTGCTTGGGCAAACAGGTTCCGCATGGCGACGCAGTGAAGGACGGCCCGTTCCGAGAGCGGTCCGAACCGGCGAGAGCAAGACCTCTCCGCACTAGAGGCGCTTTGTCGTTGTCCACGTCTGACCGAAAATGCTCTGTTCAACCGGCTTTAGACAGTAGTTTCTGCTTTTCGGCGACGAATGCTTCGCCCAGGTCCTGTGCCCGGGCTTCATCTAGTACCTCGCGGGCCCTGGCCCAGATTTCGCTCTCTTCCTCCTCGACGTGGTGCGCTACGCTCTCCTTGAGAACGGTGAACTTTGCCGTCCATCTTTCGTCGCTCGGAGAAAGCCGGGAGATCTCGCGCATAAGAACATCAGCAACGTGGTGTTCTTCGTATCCCTCAAGCGCGCTGTCATGCGCACTCTTCTCCTGCTTTATAGCATCGTAGAAAACTTTTTCCTCGGCCCGCAAATGCGCAGTTAGGCTCGATTTCATTTCTTCAAACAATTTCACCTTTGAGGTCGTGGCACGGGGCGACATCTCCTCGATCCGGGTCATCATCTCCTTGACCTGATCGTGGTCCTTCTTCAGCTCGTCATAGATGATCATGGGGGTCCTCGCTTGCGGTCTGGTGATTTAACAAGACCGGCGCTCTGAGCGTTCCTCGCGAGGTTAAGAAGGAGTGTTTTGTTTTAGGAAGAAATGTTCGTTAAAGCCACCCAGGCACAAATGAGCACGGCCGCGTACCTCGTGATGCCAAAGTCCGCCAGCCCTCACCCGCCAACGAGCACATCGTGCAAATCGCTCGGATCAAACTTTTTGGCGCCCCGGCACGGCCGGCGCCACCGCACCGGATTGCGCCGTTCCGATTACACCGAAGGACTCAACCGCAATCGCAACGATCCGGGATGTTGGTCGCATTGATGGCGAGGGAAACTCAACGAGGACCATGGCGTTTAGATAAATGGGTTGAACGTTCATTACCCGTGCCCACAACTCGAAGATCGCGAACACTCCCGCCCCTTTGAGCCGGCAGCGGCCGCAAGAGATCGGATTATGGAAGCACCCGAGCTGGAGCGACGCCTTGTCGCGATCCTGGCGGCAGACGTCGAAGGTTACAGTCGGCTGATGCATGACGACGAGGAAGCGACGATGTCTGCGTTGTCGTCGCGTCGACTGGTGATCGACAATCTGATCAGCCAGTATCGGGGGCGCATCGCGAATACCGCCGGCGACAGCGTGCTGGCCGAGTTCGTCAGCGTTCTCGACGCGGTTTCGTGTGCGGTCGAAATTCAGAACGCCATGGCCGAGGCCAATGATGCCGCTCCGGATCGACCCATGCAGCTTCGCATTGGCATCAATGCCGGCGACATCATGGTCAAGGAGGGCGACATATTTGGTGACGGCGTGAACGTCGCCGCCCGGCTGGAGGGACTGGTCAAGGGTGGAGAGATCTGCGTTTCGCGCGGCATCCGCGATCACCTGGGTCATCGCGGCGGACTGGCTTTCGAGGACCTCGGGGAGCAGCTGGTCAAGAATATCGCCCACCCGATCCGCGCTTTCCGGCTGCGGATCGCCGAGCAGCAGGAGGGACCAAGCCTGGAGGATGCCCCCGAGCCATCCGAACTGCCTTTGGCTCCGGCTGCGACCGCCGAATTGTCGGCCGACAATGCAGTCGCCCTCGAACTGGCGCTTTGGGACAGTGTCAAGGAGGGCAGTCCTGCCGAGTTGGAATCCTACCTTGAGAAATATCCAGAAGGGACCTTTGCGACACTCGCCCGAACACGAATCGATACCGCTGAACATTCCTCTGCGGGTCCCGCGACGCCCACTCCCGAGGAAGCTGCCGCAGACGCTCCGACCTTGCTTTCTGGAATTCCGTAAAGGACAGCAATCGGCGCGAGGAGCTTGAGGCCTATCTCGAGCAGCACCCGAATGGGCACTTCGCCGGACTAGCGCAGGCGCGTCTTTCTTCGTTCGATGTGAGATGAACCTGCACGGCCACTGCAAGTTTGACCGTAATCGGCCCCGGTCATCCCGCGCCTGCGCCTACCGAGAGCATTTACCGGTTTGAGAGACGCCATGCCCTCTTTGATCGAGGACTATGCCATCATTGGCAACTGCGAGAGCGCGGCGATGGTCGGCCGCAATGGCTCGATCGATTGGCTGGCATTCCCTCGTTTTGACTCGGCCGCATGCTTTGCCGCTCTGCTCGGCGGCCCCGAAAACGGGCGATGGCAGATCGCCCCCATCGCAGAGAGTCGCGTCAGCAGGCGCTACCGAGAAGGCACGTTGGTCCTTGAGACCGTCTTCGAGACCGCTGATGGCGAAGCCGTCCTGTTGACTGCATGGGTCGGCGCGAGGGGTGCGCCGATCTGGTGCGAATCATTCGAAGCCAGCGCGGCCGGGTCGCGGTGCGAATGGAGCTGGTCATCCGCTGCGAATACGGATCGATCATTCCCTGGGTGCGCCGGCTCGATGACGGGCGGCTGACCACCGTCGCGGGCCCCGATCGGCTGACGCTCTCGACGCCTGCCGCGGTCGATGGCGAAAACCTGCGCACGATCGCGGAGTTCGAGACTAGCGCCGGCGAGGAGATCCCGTTCAGCCTCACTTGGTCTCCTTCTTATCAGGCATTGCAAATGTCGGTGATGAGGGCCTACTTGGCCGAGCGTTGTGAGTTTGGACCGGCGCATCTGGTGGAGAAGGACGTTCTCCACGCTGATCACAGCGCTTGGCGTGCAGCGGTTGGGCTGCATCCGGTCGACAAGGTTTGGTTCGGCCGGCACTTGCGGGCTGCTTACCCGAAAGTGGGACACTATCGTCCCGATAGGCGCTCCTATGAGGCACATCGGCGGCAGCTGTATCGCGGGCTGCGGTTGCTGACGCCTTGAGTGTGGCGACCGAATCGCCTCCCGCACCAGGGCACGGATTTGGTCGGCGCCGACACAACCGAGTGCGATGACGTCTCGGTGACTTCGTTGGGCATAGCTCCAACGTCTAATTTTCATACGGAGGCCGTTGTTGCACCGGTCACTCTCGTGGTACCCAGCTGTGCCACGTCTTCCCCCGCCAGGTGCCACCTTGGATCGGGTCGAGTGTAGAGGATTTGCTTCCCCATTTAATATTCAGTGGCCGGCGAGGCAATGATGAGTCTGCATGAGCTCGCGATGGCGGCGGCGGAGCTGACAAAGCAGCCGCCGGCAGGGCAAGGATTATGGGTACCCGGTTCCCGGGCGCGCGCCACGGGATGCCGTCAACCGCCCGCAACGGGCTTACAGGTTGTTCATGGCTCACCCGTGGGCCCAGTCTATAGGGGTCCCTGCCGGCGTAACCTCAATGATTGTAGCGATCTCCGTTGAGGCGGCGGGGTTGCGATGGCTCAAACACAACTTTGGTC
>DASXMC010000074.1:0-8248 GCA_036495885.1 Allostellaceae bacterium
CTGGATCATCCCGCGCGAAGAGGGCGGCAAGCCGGTTTGGGGGGCAAAGCCGTTTCCAAAGACGGACCGCGCCGGGCATTTCGTCACGCTCGCGAGCGGGATCGCGTCCGACGACGATGCCCTGCCGATCCGTGCCGACGCCCGCGTGATCGGCGCCACCCTGACGGCTGGCCAGACGGCTGAATACCGGCTCGACGCCAATCGGAAGGCCTACCTGGTCCCGGCCGCGGGCGTGGTGGAGGTAAATGGAACGCGGGTCGCCGCCCGCGACGGCGCCGCCGTGCAGGATGAGGAAGTGCTGCTCGTGACGGCGCTGGAAGACGCCGAAATCGTCCTCGTCGATACCGCCGAATTCTAGGCTCCCGCTCTGGCCGGACCGCCGCGGCCCGGGCGATCCCGGCCGCCAGTGGATAGCCACTATCGCAGGCCGTCGAGAAGGGCTTTTGCGGTTTTGAGGTCTGCCGTGTCGAAGCCCTCGGTGAACCGGTCGTAAACAGGCTGGAGGAGCGCCAAGGCATCGGCGGAGCGGCCCTGGTCACGCAGCAGCCTGGCAAGGCTCATGGCGGCGCGCGATTCCCAGGACAGCGCACCTTGCCGGCGTGCCCAGTCGAGCGCTTACCGGAAGTGTTCCTCGGCTAGCGCTGTGGCTCCGGGTGCGCCCCGCAGCGGAAGCAGCTCACCTTTGACGCGCAGCAACTCGGTAATCGGCCAGCATTCTTCGGCACGCTCAGAGCGTGCGTTCGCCTCCTCGAGCATGACGAGCCCGTCGGCGATCTGCCCGGTACGGCCCGAGGCTTCCGCCCGAGCTCCCGAAGTTTTATCACGGTCTGTCACTCTCGCGAAGTCTGTTCCAACCGTAGTGGTCACGGCGTATCCTGATGGCGGCGTTCGGGAGCGTGCACTCTCAGCCGGTGTCATCGGTTAGCTGAGCAAGCCCCTTAGGGAGGATGATCGGCTCGCTCGCTTGCGTCCGCTCGGCTCTGACATCCGCTCGTAGCGGCAGGAGGTGAAATATGGCAACGAACGGCGGTTCCGTGCATTGTGCCGGCGCCAATCTCGGCCAGCACCGTCACATTTGCGCTTTCTTCAACGATTTCGACGAGCAGCACAGAGTGCTTCGCTCGTTCATCAAAGAGGGCTTCGATAGGGGGGACAAAGCCTTCCACATCGTGGACCCCGAGCTGTGGGAAGATCATCTCAGGCAGCTCGCCGAAGCCGGCATCGACGTGGGGCAGGCGATGGGTACGGGCCAGCTCGAGTTGCGGCGCTGGCAAGACGCTTACCTGCGCAACGATCGCTTCGATCAGGACGCGATGCTGGCCTTGCTCGAAGAACAATTCCAATCGGGGGCGGCGGCTGGTTATCCGCTCACCCGGCTGATAGGGCATATGGAATGGGCCCTGGCCGGCAAGCCAGGCGTAGATAGCTGGTTGGAATACGAGACACGCATCAATTACCTGGTTCCCAAATACGACGATCCGGTCATCTGCACCTATGATCTGTCGAAGTTCAGTGCCAGCATGGTCATGGACATGATGCGGACTCACCCGGTCGTGATCATCGGCGGGGTAGTGCAGGAGAATCCGTTCTTCGTTCCACCTGACCAGTTCTTGCTGGAAATCCGTGAGAGAGGGCGGTTCGCACGAGCGCAATGATCACGGCCAATGCCGATCGCTTTCGAGGCTGACGCGCTGCGGCTGCGGACAGCGGTCAGAGACCTCGTGGCACTCTCTGCCGTCCCGGCGGTGTGGGTCGGCAGAGAACCGCTCGCCATCGCCACCGGGCTCGTCGACGTGTTGGTCAACGCAATGTACCTCGACTTCGCTTTTGTGCGTTTGTGCGATCCTAACGGGGGTGCCGCGGTCGAAATCGCACGGGGAAGCTCATGGCGGGCATTTCCGGAATGGCTGCAGCATCACCTCACCGTCAACGGCCGCCTGCCTCGGAGGGAAATCGTTCGCGACACCGGCGATCGTGGGCAGGGGGGCTGCGGCATTGTCATTCCCATCGGCGTCGATGCCGAGGGCGGTGTGGTTGCCGCGGCCTGCGATCGCGCCGACTTTCCGACCGAAATCGACCAGTTGCTGCTCTCCGTGGCCGCCAATCATGCCTCAACGGCATTTCGGATGGCACGCCTCGTCGACGATCACCGCCGCGCCGAAGAAGCACTGCGCGAAAGCGAGCGACAGCTCCGCAGAGCCCGCGACGAACTCGAGACCAAGGTGGCGGAACGGACCGAGGAGTTGCGACGCAGCGAAGCCTATTTGGCCGAAGCGCAACGGCTTAGTCATACGGGCAGCTGGGCGGGGATCCCCGCAACTGGCGAAATCACCTACTTGTCCGAGGAAACATTCCGCGTGATGGGTTTCGATCCTGGACGGGGGGTGCCGCGATTTGAAGAATTCCTGTCGCGTATCCATCCCGATGACCGAGCCCGAGCTGCGGAAAACTTCGAGATGGCAATCCGTGAAACTGTAGGCTTCGACGCGGGCTATCGAATAGCGCTTTTGGGCGGCGAGATCAGAGACATCCACGTCATCGGCCACCCTGTTTTGAGCCCATCCGGCGATTTGGTCGAATTCGTCGGGACCATGATGGATGTAACCGAACGCCGGCGAGCGGAGGAAGAACGGCAAGCGCTAGCGCGCGCCAATCGCATCACGACGATGGGGCAGCTGACGGCATCGATCGCTCATGAGGTGAACCAGCCGATCGCCACGGCGCGCAACAACGCGGCTTCCGCGCTGCGGTTCTTATCCAGAAATCCGCCAGAGCTGGAGGAGGTGCGTGAAGCGCTCGAGTGCGTAGTGAACGATACCGATCGAGCTGGCGATGTCATCGACGGGATCCGTAAGCTTATTCAGAAGGCGCCAGCACCACGGGATGATCGCTTGGACGTCAACGAGGCGATCCGCGAGGTGATTGTCTTGACCCGTGGCGAAGCGCTGAAGAACGGTGTCTCGGTAGAGATGCAACTGACGGAAGGCTTGCCGCTCATTCAGGGGGATCGGGTTCAACTGCAGCAGGTAATCGTCAATCTCATCGTCAACGCCGTCGAAGCGATGGCTGGCGCCAGCGATGGGCCACGCGAGCTTACGATCGTCTCCGACATAGACGATGCGAACGACGTAGTCGTCGAAGTGCAAGACACCGGCCCGGGGTTCGATCCGGCGGACAGCGACCGCCTGTTCCAGTCCTTCTACACGACCAAGCCCGACGGGATTGGAATGGGTCTCGCGATCTGCCGCTCCATCGTTGATGCGCACGGAGGACGGTTGTGGGCAGGTGTGAATGAACCTAGAGGTGCTGTTTTTCAGTTCACCCTGCCGGCAAAAAACAAGGATTCATGAATCCTCTGCCGGCGGCTTGCCGCTCTCGACAGCCTTCCGGACACAATCCATCAGGTCGTTGTCGTCAAACGGCTTAAGAAGATAACTAACGATTCCGCCTTTCAGAGCCCGCGCCCGTCTAGCCTCGTCGGGATAGGCAGTAACGAGGATGGTTGGAATCTTATGCCCCGTCTCGATCAAGCGCGCGTGGAGTTCGAGTCCCGTCATTCCGGGCATCTGGATGTCAGCGATCAAGCCGGCGGTCTCGTCGAGACGGCGAAACGCGAGAAAATCGGCTGCCGACGGGAAAGCTTCGACGGGGTAACCCAACGACCGCATCAGTCTTCTCATGGACTCGCGAAAGAATTCATCGTCCTCGACGATCGCGATTAATGGCGCTTTGGACAATCGGCCCTCCGGGGTTCTCTCGAAGTCACCCCTGACACGGGCGCTTCAAACGGTGTCGCGCCAACATGCGAAGGCCATAGGTGCGCGACGAAAGCCGCCGCGGCAAGCCCTTAGCCGCTAAACTTTGGTTTATGTCGTTACAGGCGAAGGGTTTATTTCCGCGGCAGATTGTGCTTAACTCCGCTGTCGGCGCACTTGCGAACCCGGACCAAGGGCGATTTCCGATCTGTTCTTGCGGGTGGGGGCGATGCCCGAAGCCGATCCCCCAGTTTTGGTTATCGACGACGATCCTGCGTTGCGGGAGTCCGTTGGGCGGCTCTTGCGATCTGTCGGCTTGGGTGCTCGGCTATTTGCGTCCGTTCCCGACTTCCTCAACTCCGACCGCCCGAACGGTCCCACCTGCCTTGTCCTGGACATCAGATTGCCGGGGCGCAGCGGTCTGGATTTTCAGCGCGAGCTCGCGGCTGCGGATATCCAAATCCCGATCATCTTCATAACGGGGCACGGTGACATCCCGATGTCTGTGCAGGCGATGAAGGGCGGCGCCATTGAGTTCCTGACCAAGCCTTTCCGTGATCAAGACCTGATCGACGCGATCCACCTCGGCCTCGCGCGCGATCGTGCTCGGCGCGAGAATGAAAAGGCCTTGGCTACGCTCCGGGCGCGCTTCGCATCGCTGACCCCACGGGAACGCGAGATAATGATCCAGGTCGCGCAGGGCCGCCTGGGCAAGCAGATTGCCCACGATCTCGGTATCTCAGAAGTCACAGTAAAGGTCCATCGCAGCAATCTGATGCGGAAGATGAGCGTCCACTCCCTGCCCGAACTTGGCCGAGTGGCAGACAAACTCGAGCTGGTATCAGAGAAGACGTAAGCGGCTGCTCGTAGGGTATTGGGTCGACCGATTTATTGTTCGACCTACGAGGTGGCTCGCGATGATGCGCCGAAAGCGGGCATTCATCGCGCGAAGAATCAACCCGCCGCCGGGCGGATCGCCTGGGCAGCGGATCGCTATGCGCAATCACCGATCAGGCTATGCTATGCCGGCGCCGTCTGGACCGGCAAACAATACGAGCGCGGGCTGGACCCCTCGCCACGACATTGGCGGCATCGAGGTGCGCCGCGCTCTGCCCCACGTGACGCCGGCAATTTCCGGTTCCCGCTTCCACCGGTCTGCGAGGCAAGATACGCGTTTCTCGGTGCCATCGATCTCGCCCGCCCTGCCACGCGCCCCCGGGCGCGGTGGCGTCTACTCCGCGCTCAAACTCAACTATCGGCAGCAACCACAGACCGCGAGATCGCCGGCTGATCTCACCGAGCCGATGCGGGTGTTCCTGATCCGCGCCGGCATTGGCGGCTCTTCGCGCCGAAAGCTGTCATTCTGGCCGTCGCAATCAAAACCGTGGGCTTGTGCGAAGCGGCCATTCGATCTCCGGTGGCGGCGGCGTCTCTGGTCGCAGTTGCGGACCGGGTACCAAGCTGCTAGCCTCTCGGTCGTGGGGTGAGCAGCCGCCCCGCGCCCAAAGACGGTGATCCGTCCAAGCGCTGCCGGCACTTGTCGCAAGCGGCAAGAGGAGGTCCGGCGTGCGCTTCCCACAATCTCACGCAGCTAAGCTTCGACTCACCGCAGGCCCGACCGGTTTCCTTTTCGCCGTGCCGAGAGCCCGGCATCGGAAGATTGCCGAGGTGCTGCTGCCGCGGACCACTCGACATCGCCAGGAGCTGCACAGGTTGGCGCGGACGATGCTCTTGGCGACGGCGTTGGCGGCGCCTCTGACAGCTCTGGCGCAGACGGCGGCTGCGCCGCTCGTACTCGAAGCGAAAATCCCGCTTGGACCGGTCAGCGGCCGCATCGATCACCTTGGCGTCGACGTAAAGCGGCAGCGCCTGTTTGTCGCCGAACTCGGCAATAACAGCCTCGGGGTCGTTGACCTCGCGGCCGGGAAGGTACTGCGCACGATCGGTGGCTTCCGTGAGCCACAAGGTGTCGCTTACGTCCCCTTCGCCGACAGCGTCTATGTGGCAAACGCGGGCGACGGCTCGGTGCGGGTATTGAGCGGCAACGATCTGGCGCCGATCGGGCGTATCGAGCTCGGCGACGACGCCGACAATGTGCGGGTCGACGAACCGCGCCATCGTGTGCTTGTCGGCTACGGCAGCGGCGCGCTCGCGGTTATCGATCCTGCAACGAACAGCAAAGTCGGCGAAATCCCGCTCGCGGGCCATCCGGAGAGTTTTCGGATCGACGAAACGGGGTCCCAGGTTTTTGTCAACGTGCCGGATGCTCACGAGATCACCGTCGTGGATCTTGTCGCGGCGGGCAGTCAATCGCTGCCGGACCAAGGTGCGGGCGCGAATTTCCCGATGGCGATCGACCGCGATGGGCGTCGTGTTCTGGTCGTTTTCCGCAGCCCGCCGATGTTGATGGCGCTTTCCAGCCAGGACGGGCATCTCGTGGCGCGGACCACGACCTGCAACGATGCCGACGACCTGTTCGTGGATGCCAGGCGCCGGCGTGTTTATGTCAGCTGCGGCGAAGGCGCCGTCGACGTTTTTGCGGCTGAGGAGGCCGGCTATCGGCGGCTGGCGCGTGTGCACACGGTGTCGGGCGCGCGCACCTCGCTGTTCGTGCCCGAACGCAACCGGCTTTACGTCGCGGTGCGGGCGAGGTGGACCGAGCCATCGACGATCTGGGTGTTTCGTCCAGCTCCATGAAGGGCAATTCGGCCCTAGGAGTAACATGGCTGAGAAGGCCGTAGCGATGGCGGCTAACGAATCGGGTCTCCGCGCCTTTCGCACTGGCACGCCGATCCTTCAAGTTCGCGACCTTCGAACGAACATCCTCAAACCTGCCTCCCTCTCCTTGTCGGCGGGGGAGTGTATCGCCGTACGGGGTCCCTCCGGGGCGGGCAAGACGTTGCTGCTGCGTGCCATTGCTGACCTTGACCCCAATGAAGGTCTGGTGACGCTTGACGGCCGCGACCGCTCGACGATCCCCGGCCCCGAATGGCGCCGCCTGGTCGGCTATGTGCCGGCCGAGCCGGGCTGGTGGGCCGATACGGTGGGCGAGCATTTTGGCGAGTGGGCGGCGGCGCTCGCCTTTGCCAGGGACCTGGGGTTTCCCGAGGAGGCGAAGGCTTGGCCGATCACCCGGCTATCGACAGGCGAGCGACTCCGACTAGCGCTCATCCGCGCGCTGATGGTACGGCCAAAGGTGCTGCTGCTCGATGAGCCCACCGCGGCCCTCGATCCTGCTTCCGTAGAGGCGGTCGAGGCGCTGATCGGTACACGGGTGCGAGCGGGTCTCGCTGTCCTGTGGGTTACCCATGACGCGGCGCAAGCCAAGCGCGTGGCCCATCGGCTCCTCGTGGTCGGAGGCGGACAAGTCCGGGAGGAGGTCGCCGAGTGGCTAGCTACATCGCCTTAAGCTACTGGGAACTTGCGGCGGCAAGTGTCTTTGTTTTCATGAATGCCGGCCTCTCAGTAATCTTTAAGCTGAGGGTGCATCGCAGCCTGCTGGTCGCTGCAATCCGCATGACGGTACAACTCGCGCTGGTGGGCCTGGTGCTGACGACGCTGTTCTCGCTCGTCTCGCCACTGTGGACTGGCCTTGCGGCGCTCGGGATGGTGCTTTTTGCCGGGCACGAGACAGCGCAGCGGCAGGAGCGGCACCTCTCTGGCTGGTGGTCCTACGGGTTGGGCACCGGCTGCATGATGATGTCGTCAGTTCTTGTGACGGTCTTCGCCCTCTCGACCGCTATACGGCCGAATCCCTGGTACGACCCACGCTATGCGATACCGCTCCTCGGGATGATTTTGGGCAATTGCATGACCGGCATTTCCTTGGGTCTCGACACGCTGACAACGAGCCTGGTGAGCCGCCGTGCCAGTGTGGAAGCTCAGCTGATGCTCGGCGCTAGCAGACGTGAGGCCGCGGCTCCAGTAATGCGCGCGTCGCTCCGCAGTGCGCTGATGCCCACCATTAATTCTATGGCGGTAACCGGCGTGGTTTCCCTACCGTGGATGATGACCGGGCAGATTCTCGGCGGGGTTCCCCCCCCGCCGAGGCGGTCAAATACCAGATCCTCCTCATGTTCCTGATTGGGGGGGCACAGGCTTGGGAGCGGTAACGGCGGTGCTCGGCGGCGTTTACCGCCTCACGGACGGGCGTCATCGCCTTCGCCTCGATCGGCTGACTGTGCCTAAGGCCCGCTAATCGAAGATCGTCCGGCCGGGCCTCTCGAACCCGACACAAGCCGGACCGGGCATTGTCGGTCGTATCAGGAACCACTATTTGTCACTGCGGGGTTGAAGCAGGCGCCCCATTAGACGGCGCACCCGTCCAAGCTCTGCGCCTCTCGCCAAGCGGGGAGTGCGCTGCGCGTGGATGGACCCAGTTCAATTTCCATTTTCGCATCTGAACTTAACGACGCAGTCGGTGCGTAACGGCACCGTGTGTTGTCGTTGTTCGCGCTCACGAGTGGCAAGGTGATCAAGGAGATGATATGGCC
>DASXMC010000075.1:0-1550 GCA_036495885.1 Allostellaceae bacterium
GCTCGAAGTGCTGCTGCAGCAAAAGGCCTATCAGCGGGTCGTAGCGCCGTTTGATGGTGTGGTGACCCAGCGCAATATCGATGTCGGCAGTCTCATCGAGGCCGACGCGACGACTGGCACTTTTCTCTTCGCCCTGGCACACAGCAACGCGCTGCGTATCCAGCTCTACGCGCCGCAGTCAGCTGCGATCGGCGTCGCGCCGGGCGTTCAGGCGATCATCCGCGTGCCGGAAATCCCCGATCATCCGTTCCCCGGCAAGGTCACGCGGATCGCCGATGCGCTCGATCCGTCGACGCGAACCCTGTTGACCGAGATCGACGTGCCCAACCCAGGCGGGGAGTTGAGCCCCGGCATGTATTGCAGCGTCGAGTTGGATGTCCCGCGCAGGACCCCGTCCTTGATGGTGCCAGACCCGGCAGTCGTCTTCGATGCGCACGGCGTCTACGTCTTCGTCGTCGAAAACGGCATCGCACATCAGCACAAGATCGCCGAAACCCGCGACCTGGGAACCGAGATGGAGGTCAGCGAAGGGGTCAAAGCGGGCGATCTCGTCGTAGTGAACCCGCCCGTCGACCTCGAAGACGGCGGAAAGGTCAAAATTCGCGGCTAGCGAACCTGCCAAGGCCTTGAGGCAGCAACGATAATATCATTTCTGCGCGAGAACCCGTTTGCGATCGGCACAGTTGCGGCCGGCGGACCCAGCCACTAAAGGGCCGTCACGTTCCAATGTCCTGGTGGCACTAATCGCCGTAATGGCTTGGGGATGCTACGCGTTCTTTCGCGTCAATTATGCTTTGTTCAGCATGTTCGTCACCGGCTACATCGCCCTGCTGTTTGCCTTTGGCGGTCTGCCGGAACCGCTCGCGCGGCATTGCATAGGGTCATTGCTACCACGATCGGCGGCAGTGTCGCGCTCGTCGCGCATTTTCTTTACGTCGCCCGTCCTCCGCTCCGGGCCATGCTGCCGCGGCCATAGTCCCGGCGCCGGAATTGATGGCCGTCAAAGCGCCGATCAGCCGCCGCTGATAGCCTCTCTCGGAAAAAAAAGGGCAACCCACGCCCGGGATGCGGAGATGTCTTCTCATAGGCGGATCATCGCATTGCGTCGTGTCACTTTTGTTCTGGCTGTCCTTTTGCTGTGCGCCGGTTGCGCCTCCGAGCAGGACCGCATTCAGGAGATGGAGCAGATGCTGGCGGCGGCGGGATTCCATGAGGAACCCGTGGATTCGGCGAAGCGCCAAATTCAAATATCGACCTTGCGGCCGCATAGCCTACTGATGCAGTGGCTCGAGGTCCGCGGCAATGAAGTCCCGGCCTATATCTACGCCGACCCTGATCTCTGCCATTGCGTCTATATCGGTGATGAAAAGACCTATCAGCGCTTTCAGCGGCTGGCCTTAGAGAAAAAACTCGCTAACGAATACATGACCGCGGCGGAAATGGCCCAGACCGATACATTGGATTGGGATTTGTGGGCTCCAGATCTGTTCCCGCCGCCGATCGTCGTTCTCCACGTTCATCGATAGTGTCGTGAGCCACTCGGAGGTGGG